>JBFFNJ010000080.1:0-8852 GCA_041563215.1 Candidatus Deferrimicrobia bacterium
AAGATATCATACACGACGTACACCGATCTGGCCTCCAAAGAAGCAGTGTACGCGATGCTGGAGAGAGAGGTGATCAAGTTAAACGACACCCTTCCTAAAGAGTCCCGTATACGGAAATTCGTCCTCCTCTACAAAGAGCTCGATGCAGACGACGATGAGCTGACGAGGACGCGGAAAGTCAGGAGAGGGTTTGTCGGCGAACGGTACAAGGAGGTCATAGATGCCATGTATTCCGAAGCGGAGGACATCGGGATCGAGGCGACGATCAAGTACCAGGACGGAAAAACGTCACACATTAAAACCACACTCGTGATCATTGACCTTTTGAAGGAGGAAAAGCAGCGTGGATTACTTCGTTCAGCTCATAATTAGCGGCCTTGTCATAGGAAGCATATACGCACTCGTCGCTCTCGGCTTTACCGTCATCTACAAGGCAACGAGGGTGGTAAACTTTGCCCAGGGGGAGCTCCTCATGTTTGGTGCCTATGTCTGCTATGCCTTCGTGGTGCAGTACAGGGTTCCCTTCGTACCTGCCGTGCTCATAACGATGGTCTTTTCTGCATCCCTTGCTCTTGCCATAGAAAGGCTGATATTGAGGCCGATGATCGGAGAGCCGATTATTTCTATCATCATGGTTACCATCGGTCTTGCCCTCGTTCTCTCCTCCGTAGTAAAGGCCATATGGAAAACCCAGATTCGCGTATACTCGCCGAAGCTCTTTCCTCAGACAACGACGGATATCCGGGGAATACCCATCTCCCAGGAATTTATCTGGTGCTTCGTACTATCGATTATTCTTCTCATCATATTTTCCCTCTTCTTCAAGTATTCAAGGGCGGGGATCGCTATGAGGGCAACGGCTTTCTCTAACCAGGTTGCCCAGTCGATGGGCATTTCCGTAAAAAGGATATTTGCCCTCTCGTGGGCAATAGCAAGTGTCGTTTCGGCCCTGGGGGGCATACTCATCGGCAATATCAACGGGATTAACTCGCAGCTTTCACATTTTGGCCTCAAAGTTTTTCCCGCCGTTATCCTCGGTGGGCTCGACTCGATTCTTGGGGCAGCCCTGGGTGGCCTGATCATAGGCCTGCTCGAGAATCTCGGTGACGGTTTTTTCAAGATATACCTAAACGTAAGCGGGGTAAAGGAGGTGGCGCCCTATGTGATACTGGTCATAATACTGATGATCAAGCCTTACGGTTTATTCGGCACCGAGGAGATAGAGCGGGTCTGATGGGAGACGCAACAGATGCACTACTGCGGTGATTACAGAACGACGTACAAAGATGACATGAAGATATTCCAGACACCCTTCGTCCGGGTATGGATGGCTCTGTTTCTCCTCTTCATGCTCGCCGTTCCCTTTCTTGCATCGAATTATGCGCTTTCCCTGGTGACGCAGATTCTCATTGCAGTCATCGGTGCCGTAGGCCTCAATATACTCACGGGCTTTACCGGGCAGATATCCCTGGGTCACGGCGCCTTTATCGGCATCGGTGCATACACCTCGGGTATCCTCACAATAAAGCTGGGCGTGCCTTTCTGGCTGGCGCTTCCCTGTGCCGGCCTCATGGCAGCATTCATCGGGATGTTCGTGGGGATTCCCTCTCTCCGGCTCAAGGGGCTTTACCTGGCAATAGCCACCCTGGCGTCGCAGTTCATCCTGGAGTGGATATTCTTGAGATGGGAGCCCGTGACCGGCGGGTCGTACGGGTTGATCCTCGACAGGCCGAAGATCGGATCTTTCGTCTTCAGCGCGGATAAACACTATTACTACATCGTCTTCGGTTTAACTATCCTTGCAATGCTCTTTGCGACGAATCTCGTGCGGACGAGGACCGGAAGGGCTTTCATGGCGGTCCGTGACCACTACATTTCCGCCGAGATCATGGGTATTGACATATTCAAGTACAAACTCCTTGCATTCGGCATATCATCCTTCTATGCAGGGGTCGCCGGCAGCCTCATGGGCCACTACCTCATGTTCATCTCGTCGGAGCAGTTTACCATCGGTGTTTCCATACAGTACCTTGCAATGATAATAATCGGGGGGCTGGGCAGCATAATAGGGTCTATCTACGGCGCCGTATTCATGGTCCTGCTGCCGGAAGTCCTTACCCTTGTAACATCCAAGCTTTCCTGGATCTATCCGAATATTTCAGATTTCATCCTGTCTATACAGGATGGTGTGTTCGGGGTTATAATTTTAATTTTTCTCATATTTGAACCTGATGGAATTGCCCATCGCTGGCGTCTCATAAAAGCGTACTGGAAACTCTATCCGTTTTCGTACTGACCATATCTTCCTCGAATAGGAGGGAAAGGGGGTGTAAAGGTATCGAGGGAAAGGAGGTTGGCAAAACTGGTTAAAAAAAACAAGGAGGGGGTTATGAAGAGAAAAGCCACACTATTTACCGTATTGTTCGTTTCACTCGGTTTGATTCTTGGATCGAGCTATTCTGCGCTCGGGGCCGATATCAAAGTAGGCCACCTTGCCGATCTTACCGGCCCCACATCGGCTGTGGGAAATCCTTATGCAGAGGGGATAAAGGATGCGGCGGCATACATCAACGCCCACGACGGGATCAACGGGAAAAAGATCGAGCTGCTCAGCGTGGATTATGCCTACGATAAGAACAAGGCCATAACCCAGTACAAGAAATTCGTCCAGGATGGCGTTGTCGCTATTCAGGGCTGGGGGACGGGAGATACGGAAGCCCTGACGAGCTTTGTCGCAAAGGACCAGATTCCCTATATGTCCGCTTCCTATTCAGCGCACCTCACCGACCCTGCGAAGGCCCCGTATAACTTTTTCATCGCTGCAGATTACTCAACTCAGCTTCGGGCGGGGCTGAAGTATGTAAAGGACGGCTGGAAGGAGAACCGGCCACCAAAGATCGTCTTTATCTACCCGAACCATCCGTACGGGCTTGCACCGATAAAGGGCGGTAAAGAGTACGCCAAGGAGATTGGCTTCGATATCGTGGGCGATGAGATCGTCGATCTCAAGGCGATCGAGGCAACCTCCCAGCTTCTCTCTGTAAAGAGCAAGGATGCCGACTTTGCATGGATCGGCGGAACCACACCCTCTACTGCCGTTATCCTGAAAGACGCGAAGAAACTGGGATTGAAGACGAAGTTCCTGATAAACCTCTGGGGCAACGATGAGAACCTGTTGAAGCTTGCCGAAGGAGCCCAGGATGGAAGGGCTATCGGTATGCAGGCCGCTTCCGTCTATGGAGACGACGTTTCAGGGATGAAAACGATTCTGGAAGTCACGAATAACGAGCACAAGATGACCCATTACATTCGCGGATGGGTATCGATGATGGTCATGAAGGAAGCGCTCATCAGGGCTGACAAGAACAATGAGCTGAACGGGCCCGGAATGAAGAAAGCTCTCGAGACCCTGAAAGACTTCGATACGGGAGGATTGACTGCACCCATCACTTATATGGCCGATGACCATCGCCCCAACATGTCTGCAAAGGTTTTCGAGTTTCAGGATGGAAAGATGGTCTACAAGACCACGATAGAACTACCCAGGAAAAAGGAGTGGCTCGGCTTCTGATCATCGAAATAAGGGGGGGGGCGTGAAGCCCCCCTTTTTTCATTTCCGAAGCAGAGGGAACAGATGTTAAACGTAAACAACGTAGAGGTTGTGTACAGCGATGTCATCCTGGTTCTCAAGGGTCTTTCACTGACGGTGAACCAGGGCCAGATAGTGGCCCTCCTCGGCTCGAACGGTGCGGGAAAAAGCACCACACTGAAAGCTATCTCAGGTCTGCTCAAGGCGGAGGAAGGTGAGGTGACCGACGGGGATATATCGTTTGACGACGAAAGAATCGATGGAAGGGATCCGGAAGAGGTGGTCCGGATGGGAATCTTTCAGGTCATGGAGGGGAGAAGGGTATTCGAGGATTTGACCGTCGAGGAAAACCTCGTCTGCGGCGGATACATCCGAAAGGACAGGAGGGGAATCAAGGATGATTTCGGCAAGGTGTACACCTATTTCCCAAGGCTCAAGGAGAGGAGAAAACAGCTTGCAGGATACCTGAGCGGCGGGGAGCAGCAGATGCTCGCAATAGGGAGGGCTCTGATGGCCAGACCGAAGCTGATGCTTCTCGACGAACCCTCCCTCGGGCTCAGCCCCCTCCTGGTAAAGGAGATATTCGGCATTATCAAGGACATAAACGAGAAAGAGGGGACCACGATCCTGCTCGTGGAGCAAAACGCTCGGGTGGCTCTTTCGATAGCACATTACGGGTACATCATGGAAAATGGAAAAGTCGTCCTCGATGGAGACGCGGGCAAGTTGATCGAGAACGAGGATGTAAAAGAGTTTTACCTTGGCTTGACCGAGGTCGGTTCGAGGAAGAGCTACCGTGATGTGAAGCACTACAAGAGAAGGAAAAGGTGGCTCTCCTGATTTCCTGCCATAGGATCCGATAACCCGGGCGGCCTGAAATTATTGAGAGGGTTTCACGCCGTTTTTCGATAAAAGGGAGGTTTTATTGTCATGGGTGCTGAGAGGAAAGGCGGCTACTACGACGAAGCTGTCGAGAGGATGGATGGTGGGAAACGGATCGAGTTTGAAAGGGAAGCTTTGAAAAAGGCACTCGAATATGGCTACACGAGGTCCACAGCCATGCGGAAGAAGTTCGATGAAGCCGGTCTCGATCCTTCGTCGGTGAGGGAAAGAAAAGACCTCGAGAGGATACCCCTGACAAGGAAGTCCGAATTGAGAGACATCCAGGTAAGAGAGCTTCCCTTTGGTGGACTTTCGGGGTGTGAGATTCAGGAAATGAAGAGAATCTACGTTTCCCCCGGCCCGGTTTACGAGCCAGAAGGAAGAAGGGAAAGCCACTTCAGGTGGGAGAAGGCTTTCGTTGCAGCGGGGTTTCAAAGGGGAGATCTGGTGCAGAACACGTTCATGTACCACATGTCGCCGGCTGGACTCATGTTCGACGAGGCTCTGATAAATATCGGCTGTGTCGTCATCCCAGCCGGCGTGGGAAATACGGAATTGCAGGCCCGGATCATGCAGGAGCTTCCCGTGACGGGATACGTGGGAACACCCTCTTTCCTCATGACGATTCTTGCGAAGGCACAGGAGATGGGTTTTAGCATGGAGGGTGATATTGGCCTGCGCGTTGCACTGGTCGCAGGTGAGATGCTCCCCGAGTCCCTGCGAAGCCAGTTTTTAGACGAGTTCGGAATAATGGTCAGGCAATGTTACGGCACCGCCGATGTTGGGTCCCTCGGGTACGAATGTTACATCGCGAAGGGGATGCACATCCCTGACGAGGTGATTCTCGAGATCGTCGATCCCGATTCGGGGGCCCAGCTCGAAGACGGCGAGACGGGGGAAGTGGTGGTTACGCTCGCAAGTGCGGTATATCCCCTGGTGCGCTTTGCAACGGGGGACCTTTCCTTCGTCGTCGACGGGACCTGTCCCTGCGGGCGCACATCGAAAAAGCTCGGGAGGATCGTGGGAAGGGTCGATCAAGTGACAAAGGTAAGGGGCATGTTCGTCTACCCGACCCAGGTTGAAAGGCTCGAGGAGAGAGTTGCTGAGGTTGCGCAAATTCAGGTCGTTGTGGGCAGGGAAGCGCACGAAGATACGTTATCGATCTTAACGCTTCTTTGCGAAGGAGTTTCACCCTCTGACGAGATGAAAGCGAAAATCGAGGAAGGTGCGAGGGAACTGATGAAGCTGAGGGCTGTTTGCAGGTTTGTCGATGCAAGCGAGATTGTTGAAGACGGCAAAAAGATCGTTGACACGAGAAAGTGGGACTGAAGTCCGATAAGCATCAGAACCCCGGATTGAATGAGAGAGGGCAGGAGGTGATGATGGATACGAAAGAACTTGGTGGGGCGCTGGAGAAGTACCTGAGGACAGAGACATTTCCCCTCGGAATCCTGTCTGTCAAGGATGCGGGTGAAATCCCGGAAAAATCAAAGGTGCCGAAAAAAGATCTCCATGCCCGGCTGGCAATCTGCCAGGGTGTTTCCATTGCCAGGAAATATGGCTGGACTGTCGCCATGGGAAAAGAGGATGTTTCATGCCCCATAGCGAAGGCGGTCTTCGGTTTCGAGGAGCGCCTTCCCTACTATGAAGAGGGGAACCTGGCGACAGGGATGTACACGGAAAGCAAAGAAGCGGGCAAAAAGATGGAGGAGGCTCTCGAGAAGTACGCCTTCGGTGAATTCAGCCACGTTGTTTTCGGACCCCTGTCCCGCATTACCTATGAACCGGACACGGTGCTCGTTTACGGCAACTCCGCCCAGGTTCTCCGTCTCGTCAACGCAGTTCTTTTCAAAGAGGGCGGGTCTATCACCTCGGATTATTCGGGAAGGGGAGACTGCTCCGACATCATCATAAAGGGCAGGAAGATGGAGAAGCCCCAGGTGATACTCCCCTGTTACGGCGATAGAATCTTCGGGATGACGGCAGATCACGAGATGGCCTTTACCTTTCCCTTTGCACATGCAGACGAGGTGGTTTTGGGACTCGAGAGAACACACAAAATGGGGGTGAGGTACCCGATTCCCCAGTATCTCAGGTTCGAAGCCGTATTTCCTCCCTCCTACCAGGAGATCGAGAAAATGTGGATGGAAAAGGAGTGACCTCCCTGGAACTGTCTTTTTCATTTTTTCGATTGAGGATTCACGCTCCCGCGTTTGAGCGTTGATCGATACATCCCCTTTTCAGCTGTTGCCCCAAGGAGGGGGCGGAAAGAGGAAGAGGGGAGACCGCTGTGGGGATAATGTCTATGTATCAAACGCTTCCAGAAGGCGAGATAGAAAGCAGAATCAGGCGGTTTCAGGCTCTCCTTTCCGACTCGGGGGTGGATGTATCGCTGATAATCTACAATCCCGATCTCTTCTATTTTACCGGTGTCGTCCAGCAGGGCATCCTCGTGATCGACAGCCAGGATGAACCGGTTTTCTTTGTCCGGAGATATTACGAAAGAGCCGTGGCCGAATCTCCCCTCAGGCATATCATAAAGATAGAGTCGCCAGCAGATATCGCTCGCCATCTCGGGACCCGTTTCAGGGAGGTAAAAAGGGTCGGCCTGGAACTGGATGTGATACCGGTGAATTTTTTCAAACGCTTAAAGGAGATAATGACCGGTAAGGAGTTCGTCGATATCTCCCATCTGGTAAGGAGCGTACGCTCCGTCAAGTCTGATCTGGAGATTGAACTCATGAGGAGGTCGGGGAGAAATCTCGTCCGGATGATGGAGCATGCAGGGGCATGTATCCGGAAGGGAAAGAAGGAGCACCAGGTCATTGCCGATATGACCAGGTTTGCCCTCGATGAAGGGCACATGGGGACGATCAGGATGCGGAACTGGAACCAGGACATTCCCTTCGGACACGTCCTTTCCGGTGAATCGGGAGCCATGGGTTCATTTTCGGATACCCCCCTGGGAGGAAAGGGAAGGCATCCCATTACCCCATTTGGGCCCGGAAACAGGGAAATAAGGGAAAGAGAGCCGATAATCGTGGATATCATGTGGGTCGAGGAGGGGTACATAACGGATATGACCCGCGTGTATTCTATAGGGGAGATAAAGGATACAGAGATCACCGGGGCTCACAGCCTCGCCATGGCGATCCTGAGAAGGGCAGAAAAGAGGCTGAAACCGGGGCAGAGCACAAAGGCAATCGAGGCGGAGTCGAGAATGCACGCCGCAGAAGGCAGGCTAAAGGATTTCTTCATGGGGCTACCGGGCAACAACGTAAAGTTTCTGGGGCACGGCCTGGGAATCGAGATAGACGAATTCCCCTTTTTCGCCGATGGTCTCGATTTTGTCCTCCAGGAGGGAATGACCTTCGCGCTGGAGCCGAAGTTTATCCTGCCGGGGAAGGGGGCCGTCGGGGTTGAGAATACCTACCTGATCAGGCCAAACGGCTTCGAAAATCTTACGGAGATGGAAGAAAATATTATAGTAATATAATAAATCCGTAATAGAAGATCGAACACAAAGCTCCTGGAGGTATTATTTATGGTCAGGCTCCTTGAAAAGGAAGAGGCTCTGCTCATGGTTGTTGACGTGCAGGAGAGGTTGGCCCCTGCAATGGATCAGGACATTTACCCGGGGATAGCGAAGAATATAGGGATCCTCATCGAAACAGCCCGCATAAATGGCCTCCCCATATTTGTTACCGAACAATACAGCAAGGGTCTCGGCCCCACGGTTCGTGAGGTCTTGGGTAAGATAGGGGACTACGAATATGAAACGTTTGAAAAAATGACCTTCTGCTGCTTGAGAGACAAAAATATTCTGGAAGCCCTTTCGGCCTCCGGCAAGAGACAGGTAATCCTGTGCGGGATGGAGGCACACGTGTGCGTCTATCAAACGGGGATAGACCTTTTGAAAGCGGGGTTCGAGGTATACCTCGTCACCGACGCAGTCTGCTCGCGAAGGAGGCAAAACATGGAAGCCGGGGTCAGGGGGCTCCTTGCTGCGGGTGCCGTCGAGATTACTACGGAGACGGTCGGGTTTTCTCTTCTAAAAATTGCCGGCACGCCCGAATTCAAGCAGTTTTCTCAGCTGATCAAGTAGGATCTCATTTTCTGTGAAACTTCGGGCCCACGGGTAAGGTCGGTGATCAGTGATCTGCTACGCATGGGGTAAAAAAACAACGGCTACACGATGTATCTCCAAATTATAAAAATGCGATATGCGCTCCATATCCTCTTGATTGTCACGGTCCTTGCGTTCTTTTTTCGAAACGTAAGTTCCATTGAGCCACAGGCAAGGGAGAGGCTTCTCGTAAAAGGGATCGAATACTACCCGGACGACCTCGAAAATAGCCTGGGAAGGGCATTCGAGAGGATG
>JBFFNJ010000081.1:0-8829 GCA_041563215.1 Candidatus Deferrimicrobia bacterium
CATCACGGGGCTCTTCGAGCGCTCCGCCATCATAGATTTCCGGATGGGCGAGTATGAGGAAATTTTCCGGGGCACAGACAGGGCGGAAAGGATGCTCTCCTCATCGTCGATGACCCAGTTCTTCATCTCCGGATTCGTACTCCTGGTGGCCATCGGGGGTGCCGTCATCAACTTCAACCTGATAGCGCTGCCCATGTCCGAGATGGTCGGTGGTGGAAGTTACATCGGGCCTTTTCAAACAGCCAACGTGGCGGCAATGGTGATCATCCTCATTGAAGCGGCGATGGGATTATACCTCATGGAATCATTACGGGTAACCCGGCTCTTCCCCGTAATAGGGGCAATGGATGACAGGATGAGGAAGCGGATGGTCTGGATCACCTTCAGCATCCTGTGTATCCTTGCGGGGATCGAAGCCGCGCTGGCATTCATGCGTGACCTCATTGCCGCAGACATGCAGGCCCTGAGACAATCACTTGCCGGCTCTGTGGCGGCTTCCCCGGCCAACCGTTGGATACCGATGGTGGGGCAGATGGTGATGGGCTTCATCCTCCCCTTCGCCCTCGCCTTCGTTGCCATTCCCCTTGAATCCTTCATTCACTCTTCACGGACCGTAATCGGCGCCCTTGCAGGGGCATTTCTCCGCCTCGTCTCCTTCGCGCTGCGCCTGTTCGGGAACATCGTCCGCTATCTCGGGGAAGCCATCGTAAACGTCTACGATCTCCTCGTTTTCCCGCACCTGTGGGTGGAAAAGCTTCTCCGGGAGAGGATGGAGGCCACACAAAAAACCCCGGAAGAGGAGGTCTTCAGATGAAAAGAACGTTCGCGGCACTTCTCACCGCCCTCATCGTACTCGGCGGTGCTTGTGCCGACAAAACGAGCCACACGAAGGGTGTCTATATGCTTCTTGACACCTCGGGAACGTACAAGGAGGAGCTGAAAAACGCCCGCTCGATCATCAACTACCTCCTGGGATCGCTCGACCCGGGGGATTCCCTTGCCGTAGCCCGTATCGACAGCGGAAGCTTCAGCGAGAAAGATATCATCAGGAAAGTAACCTTTGACCGGAGGCCCTCCTTTTCCAACAGCCAGAAGCGCCTCTTCTCCCAGAGCATGGAGAAGTTCATAGCAAAGGCGAAAGGGAGTTCACACACGGATATCACCGGGGGTGTCCTGCAGGCCGTGGAATACCTGAACGAGACGGGAGCGGGGAGGAAGGTGATTCTCATCTTCTCCGACCTGAAGGAGGACCTCGTCAAAGGACATGTCCGAAATTTCCCGATCCAGATGAAGGGTTTCGAAGTCATCGCCCTGAACGTGACGAAGCTTCGAAGCGATAACATCGACCCCCGGGAATACATGGACCGGCTCGAAAAATGGGGCAAGAGGGTGGAAGCCGGCGGAGGGATATGGCGGGTCATCAATGACCTAGAGCGGCTCGACCGGATTTTCAACAGCTGACGGTTTTGCACCTGTGCTCGACCGTCGGGCAGCCGCAGGAGGGGCCATTAATCGTGCACGTGCTTTTTTTCCCGGCCCCTCCTTTTTGTGCCTGAATGGGATACCGGTCCCCGTCAGGGCGTTTCGTATGCAAGAACCCTGATAAGCCCGATCACCTCGCCGCTTTCCCCCGTCGTGCTCGTATCGCTGACCGATATCACCTTTTTGATGCCATTCTTTTCGATGAAATCGTTCACCTCACCGTCAAGAGCGTCGAGCTCTCTCTTCACGTGGAATATCTTGAGCTGTGAGGTAAAGGTTTTGACTTTCACCATGGAGGACCTCCCGAGAAAAAAAAATGGTTTCTTTTCCCTGATAAGATTCAAACTCCTTTCACCGGTTCCGTCTCTTCCCCGACACGGCCGCCACTTTCCTCATTCGAAGCTTATATAGGCCTTCGGGTCAACTTTTCTGGCAACCCTGGAGGGAAGGTAGCCCGCGGCAAGGGAGGTGAGAAAGAGGACGACCGTCAGTGCCGACAGGGGCAGAAGGGGTATTTTAAAACTCACCTCCCAACCGAAGGAGAGCCTGTTTATGACATGGATGATCACCATGCTGATCACCGGTCCCATGATCGTTCCCAGAAAAATCCCCGCAATACCCACGATGCCGGCGGAAAGGACGATCATATCGCGTATCTGGGACAAAGTCCCCCCGAGGTATCTGACGATGGAAAACTCCCGTTTTTTCTCGAGGACCAGGATCAAAAGGGCGTTGACCATGCCGATCAGCGAAACCAGGATCGCTATGAACTCGATGGCATAGGTTATGGTAAAGCTCCTGTTGAAAATGGACAGAATTCGCTCCCGCAGCTCGCGGTTGTTCATGATTTCCAGGGAATAGTCCGCAAGCAGGTCCTTTTTCAGTTTCCCCACAAAGGACGATACATCCTCCCCTTCCCTCAGGTAGAGGCTCACCTGTGTTGCATCGTCCATCCCCCAGAGTTCCCTCAACCATCGCCTGTCGAGGTAGATGAAACCCGACGTGGTCGAATAGCTGATAAAGGTGTTGTTGATGGTGAACCGCTCTTTTCCCCTCGGGGTGTGAAGCTCCAGCACATCCCCCTTCTCGAGGCCGTACCTGACACTGAGGAAATCAGATATCGACACTTCCTTCTCCCTCTCCAGCCTCTCGAGCCGTTTCCTGTCTCCCTCGCCGAAATATTTCCTGTCGCCGAATCGCCTGAGCGTCCCCGTTTCCCCGAAACCGGCAACCACTTTTTTCCCGAAAAGGTCCACGTTCAAGACCCTGAACCTGTCCATGCCCGCAACTTCCGGATAGCTTTTCACCTTTCTCTCCACATCGGCGGAGAGGGGAAAGAAACAGTAGTTCGACACGCAGGATTTCGGTTTTATGTAAACATCGGCGGTTATGTTCCGGTCAATCCAGGCATGCAGCGAACTGCGGAGGGAAAAGATCGATGTCACCAGGGCAAAGACGAGGGCGCTGCTGATGGCAACGCTCATCAGGGCTACGGAGAAGCGGAAAATACCCCCTCCGATTCCTCCCACGGCAAGCTTCCCCGTCCCTTTGAAGACGCGTGAAACCGCAGGTTTCGCCATGCGCAGCGCGGCGCGGAGGTAGAGGGGGGAAATGAGGGTAAAGCCGAGGATGAAAAAGAGGATTCCTGCGTAAGCCAGGTAGGGAAAATCAAATGGCGGCTTCCCGTAGTCCAGGTAGCACAGAAAGGCACCGCCGAGAATGCAGAGGGAGCCGGCTAAGGAAAACGTTCTTTGATACCCCCGATACCTGACCTCCAGCGATCCCTCCCAGACGGTCTCGTTCGGCCTGATCTTCGACGACTCGTAGGAGGGTATGAGCGATGCTGCCAGGGAAACGGCGCCACCAACGATCAGGGCGCCCAGGGCGTCTTTTCCGGTGAGAAGAAAACCGGCCAGAGAAACACCACCGTACATGGTGGACATGGTCCTCTCGACGGCCGCAACGGAAAAATAGGCGAAGAGCTGCCCGAGGACGATTCCGATGAGTGAGCCGCCAAGCCCCAGGATCAGGCCCTGAATGGTAAAGAGCGCCATGACCGTCTTCCGCCCGATCCCGAGCCCCCGCAGGACCCCTATTTCCGTCCTCCTCTTCACGACGGAGACGAAGACCGTGTTGTAGAGCAAAAATATGCCCACCAGAACGGCAATGAGGCTCACGAACAAAAGGTTGTACCGGAAGGATGCCACCACGCCCCGCTGGTTCTCGATCACCTTCTCCTTCTCCTGCAGAGAGAGGTGGGGGGGCAGAATTTTCTCTATATCACGGGCCCCCTCCTCATCCGTGGCAAGGTCTATCCGCGTCAGGTAGCCCGCCCGGTCGAAGTATTCCTGGAAATTGCCGATATCCATGATCGCCGCGTCGGGCGGAACGAGATCGCTGTCCAGGATATCAGCGACCTTGAGCCGGTAGACCTTTTCATAAATGGAGGCTTCAAGGGTACCCCCCTTCCTTGTGTTGTGCCGGCTGGCAAACGTTCTCGTGACGAGGACTCCGTTTGGCTCCCGGAAATAGTCCTCCATGTTGAACCGTTTTCCCCCTTTTGCACCGAGAAAGGGGATCATCGAGACCGTGTAGATCCCCACGACCTCGATCGCTTCCTGTGACCCGGAAAGGTAGCCCGTCGTCTTTATGACGGGGAAACTGTCGCTTTCCCGGGAGCGGACGGGAACGTAGACCTCCTCGCTGAAATCTATCCCCGCGGTATGGCGAATCTCATGGCTCGAACGCGGGTTTACCCCCCTGATATCGGCCTCGAAGGAGGATATCGCCCTGTCCGACGCCAGCCTCACGCCCACGAAGAGCCCGACCCCCAGGGCGACGCCGACGACCGACAAACATGTGAGGAGCTTCTCTTCCCGTATGGTCCGCAGCACGAGGAGTCGTATGAGCCGGGAAAACTTCATTGCCCTATCGTCCCGTCCTTTATCCTGAGAATCCTGGTGCCATACCCCGCCACCACCACATCGTGGGTGACGAGAATGACCGTTTTTCCCCGCCCTTCCGCGATACCTTCAAGCAACTCCATGATATGCCTTCCTATCCGGCTGTCGAGGTTTCCCGTCGGCTCATCTGCAAGGATGACATCGGGGTCGTGGATGAGAGCCCTGCAGATGGCAACCCGCTGCTGCTCCCCCCCGGAGAGTTCGTGGGGATAGGCGTCTTCCTTTCCGCCCAGCCCCACCGAATTAAGCTGTGCGGTTACCCTCTCCTCGTAGCCTTTCGCACCGTTCAAAAGGAGCGGCATTTCCACGTTCTCGTAAGCCGTCAGGTTGGGCAGGAGGTTGAAGAACTGGAAGACGTAACCGACCCTCTTTCTCCGGTAGAGGGTGAGCTGCCCTTCGGAGTATCCCGTTATCTCCTCTCCATTGACGATGATCCTTCCCCTGTCGGGCCGGTCAATCCCGCCGACCAGGTTGAGGAGGGTCGATTTCCCAGAGCCGGAGCTCCCCATGATGGATACGAAGGTGCCGGCTGTAACCGCCAGGTCGAGCCCGCAGAGGACCCGGTTGTCTCCATAACTCTTTTCGATTCCTGCAAGCTGTATCACTGGTCCCCCGGATATCCCGTCAGCTCCACGTATGCCCGCCCCGTAGCGGACCCCTCGACACGGCATGCTCCCTCCCAGTAATAGTTCCCTGTCGAAAAGGGTGCAACGAACTCCTGGTCCTGTATCAGGGGGGTTACGGTCAGGTCCACCTTTTCACCGGGGACACGCACCGTCCACGAAGAGGGGTACCGGGCACCCGTTTTCTTCGAACGGTAGTGGCCGAGGGGACGAAGGAAGAACTCGTCCTTTTTCAGGATTCTGTAGGTTCCGTCCCGGCCCACGAAGGTCCCCGTTGAAAAGTCGTCGATGGAGCCGTCCTTCTTCCTCAGCTGGTAGAGCATGATCTCCCTGCCATCATCGAGCTGTATGGCAAACCAGTCCCACCCCTTCAGGTTTCCCAGTTGGCCCCGTGAGGATATCTCCCTGTCAAACCAGCTCTTCCCGCGAACGCCGATCGAACGGCCCCCGATCTTCACCGTCCCCACCGTTTCAAGGTCCGTATTGGAAATATAGATGGAGGCGAGAAGGGGGTCGTCACTCGATTTTCTCGAAAAACCCGCATCCCCGTTGAGCACATAGGGCTTTTCGGGTACGAGAGTAAGGTCGACAGCCCGTCCTTGGCCCGCCGCCTTCAGGCGAAGCTTCTCCAAACTGCCCTCGAGAAGATCATCCCCCACCCATACGCTTAGGCGGTCTCGCTTTGCACCGGAAAAGCCGAAGGCCCCGCCGTCCATGCTTTCGCGGTAATAGTATTCCTGCCCCTCGATATCGGAGAGCGCAAAATGGGAGATGAAAAGGGTGTTCAGGCCGAAGCGGGATTCGAACTCTTTCTTCTGCACGTTGACCGCAAAAAACGTGATTTCGTACCCGAACTCCCTTTTGTCCTCGGTGTTCAGGTGCCCGGTGAAATACCACCACTGCACCCGGTAGTCCTCTTTGAAGTGGATATCATCCGGAAGTTTCACCCGGTACCCCGGCAGGACGTCCCGGTACTCCTGTTCTAATGATTGGACAGGGGACCCAAAAAACAGCGTGAGGAGGAGAAAGATGGGGACGAACGTCCTTCCTATCCCGGACCTTGCTGCATGTGCTCGCCGATATTCCATTAAAAGCCCTCTTTTTTCCACCCAGATCGATGGATACGATCATGAGAGCCCGATGTGTCACCCCTCTTTTTATCGCACCGCATCGGGCAGATGCTGTTCCCTGCCCGGGAATGGCACATCCGCTCAAGGAGGTGACGATTACCGGCATAAATGCCACAGCGACCTTCATATACCCACCGCCTTCCGTCCATCACCCATAGGATGCAGTTTTCTCGGCCTCAGTTCACATGAACCCTGACGGTTGGAGGTTACCCTTTCTTTTCCCGGTAGCGGATCCTTGCCTCATCGATGCATCTTAACGCCGATTCGCGCTCCTCCCACCCGAAGATACCGGTCTTTTTCTGTTCCAGGTCTTTGTAAATGGAAAAGAAGTGCTCTATTTCCTTCAGGAGGTGAGGGTTCACATCCGCGAGGTTTTCGATGTGGTTCCAGAGGGGATCGAAAAGAGGGACACACAGGATCTTTTCGTCGGGGCCCTTTTCATCATGCATCCTGAAAAGGCCGACCGGTTTTGCCTCGATGATACATCCCGGAAACGTCGGTTCCCACACGAGCACGAGGGCGTCCAGGGGATCGCCGTCCAGGGCGTGGGTCTCCATGATGAAACCGTAATCGCTCGGGTAGTGCACGGCGGAAAAGAGCATGCGGTCGAACCGGATCCTCCTTGACTCCTTGTCGTACTCGTACTTGTTCCTGCTCCCTTTCGGGATCTCTATCATCACCTCCACCCGGGTTTGCCCGTTCACTTCGCTTTCGTTGACAGACATGGTGCCTCCTTGCATGGGGGTTTCACGGCGTGTGGGTCTCGCTTTGAAAAAACATGGCGCGGAAACTTTCTCAGAGCCACTTTCTCCTCCTGAAGTAGATGCCCATCCCGATCGCCACCGATACTACGGCGACCCAGAAGAGGGGATAGCCGAATTTCCATTTCAGTTCGGGCATGTACTCAAAGTTCATCCCGTACACTCCCGCGAAAAATGACAGGGGAATGAACAGGGTGGCAATCAGCGTCAGGATCTTCATGACCTCGTTCATCCTGTTGCTCACGCTCGAAAGGTAGATGTCGAGCATGCCAGAAACCATGTCCCGGAAGGTCTCGATAGTGTCCATCACCTGGACGGCGTGGTCGCGCACGTCCCCGAGGTAAACTCGCGTTCCTTCCCGGATGAGGCCCGATTCCCCGTGTTCGAGGCTTCCGATCGCCTCTCTCAGCGGCCAGATCGACTTTCGCATGAACAACAGCTCCCTCTTCAAAGCATGAATCGTCTGAAGCGTGGATGGAGTCGCGTCCGATACCAGCTCCTCCTCGATTCCTTCTATCTTTTCGCCAAACAGCTCCAGGATGCCGAAGTAATTATCGACGACCGCATCCAGGAGCGCATAACCGAGGTAGTCGGACCCGCTCTTCCGCACGCGCCCTTTGCCCTTGCGCAACCGTTCCCGGACCGGTTCGAATACGTCTCCAACCCTCTCCTGGAAGGAGATCAGGTAGTTCGGGCCCAGGATGAGGCTGAGCTGCTCGGCGTGGGTTTCCACCTTCTCCCTGTCTATGAAAAACATCTTCAAAACGACGTAGATATAGTGCTCGAATTCTTCAACCTTGGGCCGCTGCCCCGTGTTGAGGATATCTTCGAGGACGAGGGGATGGACATCGAAGTGTTTCCCTATCTTTTCGATGACGGCTACATCGTGGAGCCCGTCTATATTGATCCAGGTAACCGTCGGCCTTTCGGCAAAGGGAAAGCAATCTTCAACCGACTCTGCCTCTATTTCCTCGATGCGCTCCTGGTCGAAATCTATTATCCTGATCCTGGCCTTCTCCATTATCTTCTCGCCGACGTGGGTGAGCGTACCCGGTGAAAGGCCGACTTTCTGTGATTTCTTCTTGGTAAATTTCCGCATCTCCTGCCACCTCCCCATTCAAAATCTTATCCGGTATCCCTTTACGGCACGTTGATTTCGTCTCTTTTTTACCACGATTGTACAATGCCTACCCACAAGAGCGGGAGAACTTTTCGACACATTCCCGATTGAGCCGGAGGGCGAAGAAGAACGGAGGCATCCCTTTCCATCCACTTGCTACTTGACTCCCGAAAAAAAGAGATGGGCAATGGCGCCTGCAACGGGAGGAAGCAGGAACGTGCTTGCCAGGCGGACGGCGGTGAACTTCCAACCCATGATCCCCACCTCCATCGGCAGCCGGGCAACAGCCCACAGGGACCACCCGGTGACGAAGGCAACGGCCGTGCCCATGCTGGCACCGGAGTGCAGGAGCGCAGCGGCAAGGGGGAGGCTCACGTACGGGCCTCCGGGGGCAAGTCCCCCCGCAATCGTACCGATGATAATGCCACGGAAACCCGACTCCGCACCGACCCACTTCGAAACGAGTTGGCCGGGGAGAAGGACCTGGACCATGCCGGCTACGACAAAAGCGAAAAAAAGAAGCGGAAGTATCTCCAGGAGCAGGTGAGCAGACGTCCTGAGCCCGGCAACGTGCTCTCCCTGTCCCCGTTTGAACCCCACCAGGATGAGCCCCAGAGCGATTACAGCCATGAATATCGTCGGCAGAAGCATCTTTTTCCCCCCTCTTTTGTCGTTTCTTTCCCGCACCATGCAGTCGAGATCTCCTCTTATTTCCTTCTATCTGTTCATACCACGACCTCGATCAAAAAC
>JBFFNJ010000082.1:0-8824 GCA_041563215.1 Candidatus Deferrimicrobia bacterium
CCCGCAGGCGCATTTGACAACCGCCTTCTGTACCTTCGGATGGATGTCGTTTTTCATGTGCTTCCTCCACTTTTCCCATTTATTTCAATGAAAATTTTCCGGGTAACCGATAGAGCGGACAGGGTCTACTGATTCATGGATTCAAGGAACTCCTTGTTGGTTTTTGTCTTTGAGACCTTGTCTATGAGGAACTCCATGCTTTCGGCCGGAGAGAGAGGAGAGAGAAACTTCCGGAGTATCCATATTCTGTTCAGGTCGTTTTTGTCGATCAAAAGCTCTTCCTTCCTCGTGCCGGACTTGTTGATATCGATAGCAGGGAATATCCGCTTTTCGGAGATTTTCCTGTCAAGAACCAGCTCCATGTTTCCGGTTCCCTTGAACTCCTCGAAGATAACTTCGTCCATCCTGCTTCCCGTCTCGATGAGCGCAGTCGCGATGATGGTCAGGGAGCCGCCCTCCTCGGTATTCCTGGCGGCCCCGAAAAACCGCTTCGGCTTCTGAAGGGCGTTTGCATCCACGCCCCCTGAGAGGACCTTGCCCGATGGGGGAACGACGGCGTTGTAGGCCCTGGCAAGCCTGGTTATGCTGTCGAGAAGAATCACCACATCGAGTTTGTGCTCCACGAGCCTCTTCGCTTTCTCGATGACCATCTCTGCCACCTGGACATGCCTCTGTGCCGGCTCGTCGAAGGTGGAACTGATCACTTCACCCCTTACGCTGCGCTGCATATCGGTCACCTCTTCAGGCCTCTCGTCGATAAGGAGCACGATGAGGACGATCTCCTCGTGGTTGGTGGTGAGTGCATTTGCTATGTTCTGGAGGATAATCGTTTTCCCTGCCCGGGGCGGCGACGTTATCAGGGCGCGCTGCCCTTTGCCGATAGGTGCTACCTGGTCGATTATGCGGGTCGAGATATTCTCGGGATCATATTCAAGGTTGAATTTTTCCATCGGGTAGAGTGGCGTCAGGTTGTCAAATATGATCTTGTCCATGGCGTATTGGGGGTCATCGTGGTTTATCTTCTCAACCTTCAGGAGAGCGAAGTACTTTTCCTCCCCCTTGGGAGCGCGGATATGGCCCGTAACGGTATCACCCGTTTTCAGGACAAATCTGCGGATCTGCGAAGGCGATACATAAATATCGTCCGGGCCGGGAAGGTAATTCGAATCGGGAGACCGGAGAAAACCATACCCGTCGGGAAGGATCTCGAGCACACCCTCTCCCTGGACAACGATCTCTTCCTGGTCTGAAATCTGGCTTGCCTGCAAAATAGCGTATATCAACTCAGGTTTTTTCAGCGCCGCTGCACCCTCGATAGAAAGTTGCTTCCCAATTTCCGTAAGTTCACTGATGCGCATTTTTTTCAGGTCTTTCAGGTTCATAAAATCACTCCTTCATACTCGTATGTCGATTTTCACAATGAGTTAATTGCCGAGAGTTTTAAAAGAAATAGGTATACCTCGGTGGGTCCCTCTGTTAAGTACAGTGATATTTTCAATCCTCACCCGACAAAAGTCAAGCAAAATATGACTCGGGGGAAATCAGGCAATAGGGGACTCATTTCCCTCAATCATTAGATTCGTCTGCAGGCCATTTCGCTTCGCCGATCTGCCTCCTGGGTGCGACTCGCCACCACTTTCCTCATGCCACCTGTTGCCAGCCCGGAATTTTTGCCCACACCTTTGTTTCTTCATGTAATGTAGGCAACGGTTATCTGCCTGAGTCTGTTCCCGCTGCTCCTCCGTACGGAGTGAAACCTCCCGTCACAGACCGTGCACTCCTGCATGACGTCTATGCTCTTCTCAAGGAGCCCCGATGAGGCCAGCTTTCTTCGGCAAATCCCTTTCAAGTCGAGAAAAAACCGGTCCCCTTTCGAGCCGGTCAGGTACTCGGGATAGGTGGTGACAAAGAGCCGGGCCACGTCCCAGCCCACTTCATAGCAGCATGCCGATGCGGAGGGCCCTATGGCAGCCCTCAGCGATTCGAGGGGTGCACCGGTAGTGCTGCGATAGAGCGCCAAACCCGCTTCGACGATTCCACCTTCAAGCCCCCGCCACCCCACGTGAATCATCAGAAATCCGGGGCAGGCCTCGGAAGCGACGATTACCGGGAGGCAATCCGCAGTCAGGATTGCGGTTCCCATCCCCGGGCTCACGCAGACAGCCCCGTCTCCTTCGATGGCCCCTCTTTTCTCGAGATCTTCCTCCCGCGCAATCAGAACATGGGGGGAATGTACCTGGCGGAGCGTGAATATCCTGTCCGGGGGGATACCGAGAAATCTGAGCCTCTCCGGTACCGCATCCGGCGATTCCGTGTCGAGCCCCCGGGAACCGAAGGCGTGAACGAGCCCCCGAATGCCGTTCAGCACGGTTGATTGATATACAGCGAAACCATCCATTGCTATGCCAGAAATTCCCAGAACTCCTTGAGCTCTCCTGGGTCTTCGATGGAAAATTCCATCCATCCCTCCGACTCCGGGTGCCGGAAGCCGATGTGGAAGGCGTGCAGAAGGTTCCTGTTTACAAGGTGCTCTCTTTCACTCCTCCCGTTTCCGCGTTTGATTACCCTGCTTCGGCTCGAGTACACCCGGTCTCCCACGACGGGATGGCCGAGGTGGGATGCGTGAACGCGAATCTGGTGCGTCCTCCCCGTCTTGAGGGTGAACTCGACAAGAGAAAAATTCGCCCTTTCGGCAATTACCCGGTACTCGGTCAGGGCCCTCTTCCCCCTGTCATGCAGCACGCTCATCTTCTTCCGGTGCCGGGGATGCCTGCCAATGAAAGTATCTATAGCACCAGTCTTGTTCCTCAACAGCCCGAAAAGAATCGCCCTGTACTTTCTCGAGACGGTATGGAGGGAAAACTGCCTCGCCAGCTTCCTGTGGGCACGATCGTTTTTCGCCACGAGCATGATTCCCGACGTCTCCCTGTCGAGCCGGTGCACGATGCCCGGGCGGGCTGCGCCGCCTTCACTGGATAATTTTTGCAACCGCCCGAGCAGGGCATTCACCAGGGTCCCCGAGGGGTGGCCGCAGGATGGGTGGACGACGAGACCGGACGGCTTTTCTATGACCGCTAAAGAGTCATCTTCGTAAATGATCCTGATATCGATATCTTCTGGGACGAGACGGGGAACTTCGGGATCAGGAATCAAGACTTCGACTGCATCTCCATGCCGGACCATCTCCCCTGCCTTTCTCGGTGCGGTCCCGTTGACCTTTACACCTCCCCCATCGATGATTTTTTTAACAAACGACCTCGATAGGTGCGGGAGTTTTTCCAGAATGTACACGTCGAGCCGGGACGTTTTCCCTCTGCCAGAGACAAGGAAAGAAAATGATTCAGGCATTTCACCAGATCTTGGACGGGATTTTCGGAGCCTGCTTCACCAGGATGTCGACCAGTGCTCTCTCGAACAGGTTATAGCTCTCGAGAATCTCCTGATCGACCCGGTTTTCGTAGTACTGCCTTCCCTCTTCGATTTCATCCTTCAAAATCGTGAAAAGATTGTCGTTTCTGATTCCCTCCTCCATCTTCGCCGCATTGTACAGGGCAATATCCGACACTACAGCCCTGGCAATCCTCCTTGCAACATCGGGGTCTTTGACCTTCTCCAAAGCAAAACCTCCCTTGTTTTTGCTGTAGATTTTACAATATTTTCAACGCCAAATACAGAGTCCTTCCTTTTCTCAGGACGAGGGCGGAGAGCACATCACCTTCCCCGAGGGAGTCGATGATCTTTTTGTAATCGGCGACATTACCGACCTTTATCCTGTTGAGGTCTATGATGATATCCTCGTTTCTCATCCCGGCAAGATAGGCCGGCATCCCGGGCACGACCGCCTCAATTCTCACGCCCCCGGTAACGCCGATGCGATTCTTTATCGACTCGGTGATATCGCCCACCACGAGCCCGAGGACATCCGCTTCGGGCTCCTTGAAGGAAAATACATCCGATTCCTTGGGGCTATCGGCAATGACTGCATCCAGGGAAAACTTCTTTCCCTCCCTCATGACATCCACGCTCGCCTTCTTCCCCACCTCGTAGGTAGCCACCATGCGCTGGAACTCCCTGACCGAGTTCACGGGGTTACCGTTGAAGGCAAAAACAATATCTCCCCTCAACAGGCCCGCCTTTTCGGCAGGCGATCCCTCGAAGACGTTGTTTACCAGCACCCCCTTCTGCTGCGGAATGCCGAAGGATGCCGCAAGGTCGACCGTTAAGTCCTGAATCCCAACCCCGAGCCAACCTCTCCTCACCCCCCCTGTCTTGATTATCTGTTCGGTTATGTTTTTCACGAGAGCGATGGGGATAGCAAACCCTATTCCCTGCCCCGAGCTTATGATTGCCGTGTTGATTCCTATTACCTCACCATCGAGGTTCAACAGGGGGCCCCCGCTGTTGCCGGGATTGATCGATGCATCCGTCTGGATGAAGTCCTCATAGGTTTCAATGCCGATGTCAGTTCTTCCCTTGCCGCTGATGACGCCGACGGTAACCGTGGAATTCAGCCCGAAGGGGTTTCCCACGGCAATTGCCCACTGGCCGACCCGCAGGTCAGGCGAATCGCCGAGTTTCGCGGGGACAAGCTTCTCCTCCGCCGATACCTTCAAAACCGCTATGTCCGTCTTGGGGTCTGCCCCGATCACCCTGGCCTTGTATTCGCTTGAATCAAACAACCTGATCGTGATCTCCCCCGCATCCCTGATTACATGCTCGTTGGTAACGATGTAGCCCTTATCGGAAATGACGACCCCCGACCCGAGGCTCGTCTCGGCTCCGTGAGGGATCATGGGGAAGATACCCTCGAAGAAGTCGTGAAGGAAGGGTTTCTTTTCCGCCGAATCTTTTTGCTTGATCTTGGGGCTGGTGCTTATGTTCACCACCGACGGGACCGTGTCATCTGCAACGCGAACAAAGGCCTGCTCCATGCTTCGCAGCACGTCGAGGTCACTGACCGCAGCAGCAACTTCGGGTTTACCCCCCTTCGCTGGCTGCTTCTTTCTGTCCGACTCCTTGACCCGGTCACATCCGGATACAAGGGCAAGGAAGGCCGAAGTGAACAGGAGAAAAAGCAGCGGTCGAAGGATGCGAAACTTATTCAGTCCTATCAGACAGCCCGTACCCATCACCCGTCTCCAGGATCTTGATCCCCTTCTTAACGTCTCTTCTCATCTGCTCGACAAGGTCGTTTGCGGAGGCAAACTTCCTCTCATCCCTTATTCTATCAATAAAGTACAATGAAATCTCCCTGCCGTATATATCACCTGAAAAGTCGAGCATGTGCACTTCGACCCTGAGCGTCTTCTCCCCGAAAGTGGGGTTGAAACCGATGTTCGTAAGCCCCCGGAATCTTTTTCCTCCGATATCAACGACAACCGCGTAAACTCCCGGAAGAGGTATGATATCGCTCTGAAAATCGATGTTTGCCGTCGGAAACCCGAGGGTCCTCCCCCTGCCTGCACCCCGGACCACTTTTCCGCACATCCGGTAGCTCCTTCCAAGGAAGAGGGCAGCCTCCCTCACTTTCCCCGAGAGGATAAGCTCCCGTATCCTCGTCGAAGAAACGATCGAGTCCATGAACCTGACCGGCTCTATCACCTCAACGTCAAATCCAAACTCTTTTCCCATTTCCCTGAGCAACTTCGTGTCGCCGATGCGTCCCGTTCCGAAGAAGAAATCGTACCCCACCACAACGCCCTTCACGCGGAACAGGCCGACTAAGATCTTCCTGATGAAAACCTCAGGGGGCATGTTCGCCACATCTTCCTCAAAGGGGAAAATGACAAAGAAATCGATACCGAAAGGCGACACCAGGTCGACCTTTCTCTCAACCGTAGAAAGCTCGTAGAACACCCCCCCGGGATTGAAAAACTTGACCGGATGGGGGTGGAACGTCAAAAGGACCGTTTTTCCTCGCCTGCCAGCCATTTTCTTCAAGGATTTCAATATCTTCTGGTGGCCGAGGTGAACACCGTCGAAAATCCCGATGGTCAGGTAACTTCCCTCCTTGAAATCCTCAAGGTTCTGTATTCCCCGTATTACCTTCATTGCTCAGAGCACCTCGCTGAACGCTTCTCCAGCAGAGAAAAGGGGAAGCTGAAAATATTTCAGGATAGTCGCCCCGACAACGGAAAAGGTGTGTTTCACCCCGAGGCTCTTGCCCGTCCTCCCCTTCCGGTATATGAGCAGCGGCACCACTTCCCTCGTGTGGTCGGTTCCCGGGTCGGTGGGATCGTTCCCATGGTCCGCCGTAAAGATCACCAGATCATCCGCCGAGAGCCACTTCAGAATCCCGGGAATGGCATCGTCAAATCGAGCAAGGGCTCTTGCAAAACCCTGCACGTCGTTCCTGTGGCCGTAGACCGTGTCGAAATCGGTCAGGTTCGCGAAAATAAGGCCGGAGGGGCCCTCCCTGATACAGTCGACCAGCACCCCGGTCGTCTCAACATTATCCGCCGTTTTTATGATTAGCGAAAATCCCCTTCCCGAAAACATCTCCCCCACCTTTCCCACGGATACCACTTCTATGCCTTCTTTCGCAAGGATGTCTGCAACGGTATCCCCCTCAGGCTCAAGGGGAAAATCCCTCCGTCCGGCTGTCCTGAAAAAATTTCCCTCCTTTCCCGAGAACGGCCTTGCGATGACCCGGAGAACCCGAAGGGGATTCACGATTTCCCTCGCCCTCCGGCATACACGATACAGGTCCTCCTCGGGCAAAACCTCAACATGGGCAGCGATCTGGAAAACACTATCGGCCGATGTATAGACGATGAGCTTCCCCGTCCTCATATGCTCGAGGCCGAGGCGCGCGATAATTTCCGTGCCGGATGCAGGTCTGTTCCAGAGGTACCCAAATCCCGTTTGCCTTTCGAATGCCTCCATGATGTGGAAAGGAAAACCATCGGGAAAGACGGGGAAAGGTTCCCTGACCGTTATCCCCATCATCTCCCAGTGGCCGGTAACCGTGTCTTTGCCGGCTGAGCTCTCATGGAGAGCCCCGTAACAGGCCAGGGGTTCTGATACGGGAGGCAGTCCCCTGAACTGCCCAAGATTGCCCATGCCGAGGCTGGAAAGGTTGGGAAGATGCACACCCGTCACCTCCAGGACATGCCCGAGCGTGTTCGCACCTTCATCCCCATAGAGCGACGCATCCGGCGCGCTTCCGATACCCAATCCGTCCAGCACAACGATTATTGCCCTCTTCCTGTTCATACGGTCCTGTCATCTTGAGGATTTCATCCTCCTGTATTACTATGAAATGAAAATGAGGCGAATCCCCGATACGGAATGACGAGAATAAACCGAGCAATACTGAAAGAACTTTTCCCCTCTGTCATCGCCGGCATCCTCATTTTCACCCTTATCGTGATTGCCCAGCAGCTCATCAAGATTTCAGATTATATCATCGCAGGTGGCGTACCACCCCTTGAAATCGGAAAGCTCATTCTCTACTCCCTTCCTGCATTCCTGGAAATAAGCATACCGGTATCGCTGATCCTCGGCGTGACGATCACCTTCTCACGGCTCTCCATTGACAGCGAACTCGTGGCCGTCAGGTCCTCCGGCATAAGCATAAGACAGCTTTTACCTCCCGTTGTCGTCACTTCTCTCTTCTGCTTTTTCGCCCTTCTCTACCTGACCCTATACGGAGCGGCAGCGGGCTATAACAACCTTTTCACAACGGTACGGAAACTATCTTACTACGGGTCGAGGGAAATCATCAAAGAGGGTGTATTCATCAAGCTCACCGATACTACCCTCATCTACGTGGAGCACATGAGCCCCGACGGAGCAAACTTAAACAGTATTGTGATATCGGAAAAGCAAAACTTCGACGAACCGATTATCATAACCGCCCAGAATGGGGAGAGGGTCCCCTCCCGGGACAAGGAAGAAGGTGGCCTCCTGCTGAGCAACGGAATCATGGACCAGAAAATCACCGAAAACGATGCACACCACGTGGTAACCTTTGAAAAACTCTCGTTCAACATAAACGGCGGCGAGGGGAAAACCTCCCTTCAACAGAAAAAGCCCAAAGAGATGTCGGTGGCGGAAATACTCAAAGTCATCAGAACGGGGGGTATCTCCCGAAACAGGAGGGGCGACCTCATATTTTCCCTGAACAGGAGGCTCTCACTCCCCTTCTCCTGCATCGTTTTCGCCTTTTTCGCCGTTCCCCTGGGATCGGCACAAAGGAGCAGGGGAAAATCATCATCCCTTATCATCACCGGCATGATGGTGTTCCTCTACTACCTTTTTCTCGGAGTGGCCAAGAGCCTGAAGAGCGTATCCCCTGCCCTGTCCATTGGAATAATATGGCTTCCCAATATCTTGCTTGCCCTGGTGACGATACTAATCTTTGCGCGGATGGAAAAAGATCCCTCCTTCGCCGATAAATTCAGGAAGTTGACGGGGATGAAAAGTTGATCCCGATCCTCAAGAGATACATAAGCATGGAATACCTGAAAACACTCGTTTTCACCCTCATTTCCATCATCATGCTCTTTCACCTCGTAGACCTGATGGACCACCTCGACAACTTTTATCTCCACGGGGCAGGGAACGATGTGATCCTGAAGTTCTACATTCTTAAAACTCCCGAATATTTTGTCGCTTTTCTCCCCTTTGCCCTGCTGGTTTCAGCGGTCCTGTTTCTCGTGACCGTCGTGAAAGATTCGGCGGGCGAAATCGTCGAACTCCACTGTTCGTATGACGCCGAGACGCTGAAGCAGCTACCGGCCGATGGTCGCAAGGTCAAGGGGACGATCCACTGGGTAGCGGCAAGTCACGCCTTGCAAGTCGAAGTCAGGCTCTATGACCG
>JBFFNJ010000083.1:0-8794 GCA_041563215.1 Candidatus Deferrimicrobia bacterium
AAAAAATTACCGATTATTTCCAGGATGGGTCGAGTTTTGGGGTCGCCATCGAGTATGTGACCCCCGGAGCTGACTACGGAACTGCCGGTGCAGTCAAACAGGCCGCTCATATGCTCGATGACGATGAAAACTTCGTCGTCATCAGTGCCGATATCATTACCGACATAGATATTTCAAGCGCAGTTACATTTCACCGGGAAAAAGAATCTCTTGCCACGATAGTTCTAACGAGGGTTGAAAACCCCCTCGAATACGGTATCGTCATTATCAATGAAAACGGGGGTGTGGTGAAATTCCTCGAAAAGCCATCGTGGGGGGAAGTGTTCAGCGACACGATAAACACGGGGATATACATTCTCAACAGAAAAGTGCTCGCCCATATCCCGGAGAGAGAGGAATTTGATTTCAGCAAACAGCTGTTTCCGAATATTCTGTCGTCCAACCTGCCGCTCTTCGGTCATGTTTCCGGTGGATACTGGAAGGATGTTGGAAATCTCGATGAATACATGAATGTTCACAAGGACATATTTGCAAAACAGGCCGTCATTGATTTTCCCGGGAAAGAGATTAAAAAAGGCGTGTTCGTCGGAAAAGGGACGAGGATAGACTTTACCGCTCATATCGAGAATTCTGTTATCGGACGAAATGTGAGGATAGGGCAAAACGTTTCCGTTATCGATTCCGTATTGGGTGATGCCTGCAGGGTGGAGGATGACTCGGTCATCAGCTCATCCGTTGTATGGGATGATGTGGCTTTGGGAAGAGGGGTAAAGATAACCAGTGCAACCATCGGCAACGAAGCTGTTATCGGCTCGGGGGCTACTATCAATGACAGGGCTGTTATCTCAAAGGGATGCACAATAGGGAGAAATGCACTGGTGAGGGAAAAGGTGAAAATTTATCCGGGCAAAACCGTGGAGGACGGCTCCGTAGTTTCTTCAAGCCTCATATGGGGGGAAAAATGGGGCCGGTCCATATTCGGCGCCTTTGGGATCTATGGACTTGCCAATTTTGAAATTTCCCCCGAGTTTGCGGCAAAAGTTGGCGCCTCTTTTGCGGCGTCATTCGGAAGGGGATTGACGATTTCAACGAGCAGGGACTCCCACAAGGTTTCCCGGATGATTAACAGAGCGATCATGACGGGCGCGCTTTCCGTGGGGTGCAATATCAACGACTATGGCGTAACACCCCTTCCCGTGGTTCGTTACATAACCAGGAGCAACAAGGAGGAGTTCGGCGGTATACATACCAGGCGATCTCCTTACAACCCGGCATTTGTGGATATAAAGTTCTTTGACGAGAATGGCCTCGATCAGAAGACGGCGGTAGAACGGAACATCGAGAGGCTCTTTTTCAGGGAGGATTTTCCCCGGGCCGCCATGGAAGATACAGGCGAAATATCATTTCCCGGCGGATCGATAGATTTTTACATCAGCGGGTTTCTGCGCTCAATTGACCAGGATGCGATTCAGGGAGGAAACTTTACGATCGTCATTGACTATTCCTATGGCGCTTCCTCTCTCATCTTTCCCCGTATCCTGGGCAAGATGGGTGTTGAAACGGTTGTATTAAACGCGATACTCGACAGCGAAAAGCTCACGAGGTCAAAGGGTGAGTTCGACAGGGCGCTTCAGAATCTCGGGAGAATAGTCCGATCACTCGATGCGGACCTGGGGTTCCTTCTCGATGCGGGAGGGGAAAAGATATTTATCTGTGACGAAAAAGGGGAAATTGTCGATGATATGACAGCGCTCCTCGTCTACGCATACCTCAGTGCTTCGCAGAATCCGGGAACGTCTATTGCAGTGCCGGTTACCGCTTCGAGGAATGTTGAGATCGTGGCAACCAGGTTCAAAGTCGATGTCAAGAGGGGGGGGGCAATGCCCCGCTCCCTGATGGAGCTGGCGAGACAGGAAAAGTATGCTCTCGTTGCGGACAACGAGGGCGGCCTTATTTTTCCCTCCTTCCATCCTGCGTTTGACGGCATGTTCAGCATGGCGAAGCTCCTCGAATTTCTCGCGAAGGAAAATGTGACCCTCTCAGAAGTTGAGAAAGAGCTGCCTGCTACCCACTTGAGGAGCAGAAATGTCCCGGTGTCGTGGGAAAAGAAAGGATGGGTGATGAGAAAGCTCGTTGAGCTCTCAGAGGGAAAAGATGCGGAGCTTATAGACGGCGTTAAAGTTTACAAAGACGATGGTGATTGGGTCCTGATCATCCCGAGCCAGGACGAGGCCTACTTCAGGATATATGCCGAGTCGGAAAGCGAAAAAAAGGTCAGCGCCCTGCTATCGGAATACTCACGCCTCATAGAACAGTGGAAGGAGACATGATGTGAAGCTGAGCCAGGATCCGAATGTTGTCATCGAGCGTCTGGAGGTGAGCCCCTTTTTTGAAAACAGCTACATTTTCGGCAGGAGGGATGAGGGGAAGTGCCTGGTCATCGATCCGGGCGATGATCCGGACAAAATATTGAGAACGGCAAACTTTCACGGCCTTGAGGTGGAATGCGTGCTCCTTACACATGGCCACCTCGATCATGTGATAGGCTGCCGGGAAATCAGGGCCCGGGTTGGTTGTAAAGTGGGCATTCACCGGCTCGACGAGGAGATGTTCATCAATTCCAGCAGACAGGGAATCGTCCTTGGGTATCCGGCACAGGATCAGACACCCCCTGACTTTTATTTCGATGAAGGCGATGAACTCGAGCTGGCGGGGTTTCAGATTAACGTTTTCCATACACCCGGACATACCCCGGGGAGCGTTTGTTTTTACACCGGTGATGTGCTATTTTCAGGGGACCTTCTCTTTGCCGGTTCAATAGGAAGGACCGACCTGCCGGGCGGCTCATACGAGATGCTCATGAATTCAGTTATACAGAAGGTGTTCACTTTGAGCGATGAGACGATTGTGTATCCGGGTCACGGGCCAAAGACAACGGTGGGATTTGAGAAGAGGCACAACCCATTTTTCATGTGAGCCAAGGGGTGGAATCGTTGAAGGGAAAGTCGATCGTTGTGGGCATAACCGGGGGAATCTCCGCGTACCGTGCCTGTGATATCGTGAGGATGCTCACGCAGGATGGGGCATCGGTTCATGTGATCATGACCAAGGCAGCGATGGAATTCATCACCCCCCTTACGTTGCAAACACTTTCTCAAAATCCGGTTGTTACCGACCTTTTCGATCTGATCTCAGAATCCCGCATCGGCCACATTTCGCTCGCTCAGGGGGCAGACCTGGTTCTCGTCGCTCCCGCAACAGCCAATATAATTGGCAAATTTGCCGCTGGAATAGCCGACGACATGCTCTCGACCCTGTACCTTGCAACTGAGGCTACCGTGGTTGTGGCTCCTGCAATGAATGAAAAGATGTATGCCGCCGCCGTGGTCAGGGAAAACATAGGGAAACTTCGCGATCGGGGCGTGATGATAATAGATCCGGGCTTTGGTGAACTTGCCTGCGGGGACGTTGGCTGGGGAAGGCTTGCCCCCGTAGAGCAGATCGTCGAAGCCGCCAGAACTGTTCTGTCTTCAAAGATATTGCAGGGGAGAAAAGTTCTCGTTACGGCGGGGCCGACTGCCGAGCCCATTGATCCCGTGAGGGACATCACAAACAGGTCGTCGGGTAAGATGGGGTTTGCCCTGGCAAAGATTGCAAGAAGGCTCGGTGCTGAAGTGGTGCTCGTTTCTGGACCCGTTTCCCTTGAAGACCCCTATTTCGTGAAGACCTTGCGGGTAAGAACGGGTGAGGAGATGCACGGCGCTGTTATGGAGAACCTGGAATCCACCGATCTCTTGATAAAGGCTGCTGCCGTGGCGGATTTCAGGCCCTCCCAGAAGGCGAAGGAGAAGATCAAGAAAGATGCGTTCGGGGGAACCATACACCTGGAGCGGAATATAGATATTCTGGCATCGGTTGGAGAGAAGAGCCAGAGACCTTTTCTCGTCGGTTTTGCTGCCGAAACAGAGGATGTTCGTGAAAACGCCCTGAGGAAAATGGAGAAAAAAAATATCGATGCCATCGTGACCAACGACGTTTCAAGGGCAGATATCGGCTTCTCATCCGATTATAACGAAGTAACTGTCATCTTTAGAGATGGGACGGAAGAAGCCGTCCCGAAGAAGGAAAAGGAAGAGGTTGCCCTGCTGATTCTCGAGATGATCGCCGGGAGGCTTCCGGGGAGATGACCGACAAGGGGAGGTGGAACATGATTGCCAGGTATCTGGACCTTCTCGGGATCGATCATGTGGCGGTTCCCTCGGTCGAAGAAATTGCCGATATCCCCTGCGGGATCGTAACCGCCCCTATACTCCAGAAGGAAGAAGAACTGGGGAAGCTGATAGACTTTATCGGGGACTGCAGGAGATGCAGGCTTTGTGAAGAGAGAAGGAATATCGTCTTTGGCGTGGGAAACCCGAACGCCACGATAATCTTTGTCGGGGAGGGGCCGGGAGTCGAAGAAGACAGCCAGGGAGAGCCATTTGTCGGCGCGGCAGGTAAGCGTTTGAATGTGTGGATTAAAAAGCTCGGTCTGGGAAGAAAAGAGGTGTACATAGCCAACATCGTGAAGTGCAGGCCGCCGGGGAACAGGACACCCAGGCCCGATGAGGCCGCCACCTGTCTCCCTTTCCTTGAGCGGCAGATCGAAATAATAGCCCCAAAGCTCATAGTCACCCTTGGAGGCCCCGCGCTGAACTATCTGCTCGGTAAAAACGAGCGGATCACGAGGGTTCGAGGGACACCGTTTATGTACGGGAATGTCCCGCTCATTCCCACGTATCATCCGGCATACATTCTGAGAAACCCCCAAAAGGAAAAGGAGGTCTTTCTTGACCTTGAGGGGATAAGGGAATTTTTAAATCCCCGGATATAAATAGCAGTTTCTCCTGCCCGGGATCGTTCTTAAATTTACTCACGTTATAACGTAAAAATGGTATCATTTAATCATCGTGTATCGGATAAAAGCACCCTGTTTTTATGGCCAAATAGAAAAAGAGAATAGTTTTTTCGTTTATTGTAAATTCCTGATAAGCAGTGTTGTTTCTCACAAAGGAGGAGCATACTTTGCAAACCATTAACCCGAAGAAGCTGGTTTTCTCCGGCTTCATATTGACGCTTCTCGTTTCTGCCCTGGCCGTTGGACCGGTACTTGCCAAGGAACCATTTACGAGCGAAATCGTTGTAATTAAGTTTTCCGCCACGATAAATCCCGCAATTGCAGACTTCATTTCTTCCTCGATCGAAGATGCGGAGACCAGGAAGGCTAATGCAATCGTGATTCAGATCGATACGCCGGGAGGACTGGATCTGGCAATGAGGGACATTATCAAGAGGATTCTCAGCGCGGAAGTGCCGGTGATTGTTTTTGTGTCCCCTTCAGGAGCCCGCGCAGCATCTGCAGGGGTCCTTATCACCCTGGCTTCCGATATCGCCGCCATGGCACCGGGGACGAATATCGGCGCTGCCCATCCCGTGGGAATCGGGGGGGGCAAGATGGATGAGACCATGGCGGAGAAGATAGCAAACGATGCTGCGGCGTATGCCAGATCCATAGCGGATAAGAAGGGGAGGAACGCAGACTGGGCAGAGGAGGCAGTGAGGAAAAGCACGTCCCTTACCGAAAAAATGGCGTTAAAGGAAAAGGTAATCGACCTTGTTGCAGAGGACCTGAGCGACCTTCTGGTAAAGGTTGATGGGATGGAAGTCGAGAAGGACGGAAAAAAGTTTGTAATAGATTCCAAGGCGGCTGTTATCGTTTTCAATAAAATGGGCCTGCGACACAGGATCCTCAATGCTCTCTCAGATCCCAATGTTGCCTATATCCTGCTCATGCTGGGGATTTATGGTGTTTTTTTCGAGTTATCGAATCCGGGTGCAATTTTCCCCGGAGTGGTCGGGGGAATTTGCATTATTCTCGGTTTTTACGCGCTTCAGACGCTGTCGGTGAATTATGCCGGATTCCTCCTCATTGCCCTGGCAATGATCCTCTTTATCCTCGAAATGAAAGTCCCGAGCTATGGGATGCTCTCCGTCGGAGGCGTCATTGCACTTTTTCTCGGCTCTATTATGCTTTTCCAATCTCGAGAACCATATTTGAGGGTTTCCATGAAGACACTTGTACCGATGATCTTACTATCAACGCTCTTTTTCGGTTCGATCATATACCTTGCGATACGAGCCCAGAAGCAAAGACCAAAAACAGGTTTTCACGCGATAGTTGGAGAATCCGGAAAGGTAACCTCCGATATTATCGAAACCGGGAAGGTTTTCGTCGCGGGGGAGATATGGGATGCCGCATCGGACGAACCGATAAAAGAGGGTGAGGAGGTCGTTGTTACCGGGAAGGAGGGATTCAAGCTCTTTGTAAAACGGAAAAAGACAGAATAAACATATTGATATTAGATGTATAGAGTATAAGCTTAAAGTATAACTTTAGTAATGATAATCGTATTCTCAGTGGGATTGCTTATATGCACAGGGTTCTGGCTGACGGACCTGCTTTAAACCGGGAGAAAAAAATACGAGGAGGTTTACAATGTTTCTGCCCGTTGCTCTCATAATTCTTCTGTTGATATTTCTCAGTGCAGCAATCAAGATTCTCAAAGAGTATGTGCGGGGAGTGGTCTTCAGGCTTGGAAGAGTAATTGGCGAGAAAGGACCCGGGCTGATTATTTTGATCCCGTTCATCGATAAACTCGTCAGGGTGGATCTTCGAACCGTAACGATGGATGTCCCGCCCCAGGATATTATCACGAGGGACAACGTCTCCGTTAAGGTAAATGCCGTCGTCTACTTCCGGGTCATGGACGCGGTAAAAGCGGTGGTTTCCGTTGAAAATTATCTCTACGCGACTTCACAGCTTGCCCAGACGACATTGAGGAGCGTATGCGGGCAGGCAGAGCTCGATGAACTGCTGACAGAGCGGGACAAGATAAACAATGAACTGCAGGAGATCCTCGACCGGCACACGGACCCCTGGGGGGTTAAAGTTTCGATGGTTGAAGTGAAACACATAGACCTTCCCCAGGAGATGCAAAGAGCGATGGCCAAACAGGCGGAGGCAGAGAGGGAGAGAAGATCGAAAGTTATCGCCGCCGAGGGAGAATTTCAGGCTTCGGAAAAACTTTTTCAGGCATCGGAAAAATTGAGCAAGAACCCGGTTGCCATTCAACTGCGGTTTCTCCAGACGGTTGCCGAGGTTGCATCCGAGAAAAATATGACCATTTTTCTCCCCATACCGGTGGAAATCTTGAAACCTTTTCTTGATTCTTACGAAAAAAAAGGCGGTTGAGGGGGGTGAATAATTTTCGGTGAGCTTCCCCGTTTATCTGTATGGGATATAAACACATCGAGGAATAGCATGCAGAGAAAAATTATATCCCTACTCGCTTTCCTGTCCCTTTTTCTTTCCTTTTCATGTGCGGGCAAGGATGTCTTCATTGAGAAGCGGGGGCTTCCCGGCGTGGAAGAGCCGCCACGTTTCGAGCCCTCGGTGAGAGTCCTGATAAAGAGAAGCCTTTTGCAATTGACCATCAGCGAGGGGGATTATCTTGTCAGCACGAAGGGGGGTGAAATCGTTTCGCGGGGAGAGAGAAACGTTACCCTCAGGTCGGAAGGGGGGTATTTATCCGATGGTGTCCGCCGGTTCAATGGGGAGCTCTTGCTCGTATCCAGGGCTCCCGTTGTGATAGATGGCGTCCTCTATTCCGGAAGGGTGGTTTTTCATCCGACGGAGAAGGGAATCGATTTAATTGACCTGATCGGTATGGAACGATACGTTGCGTCAGTTTTGAAAAGCGAGATTCCTTCATCATTCAATCTCGAGGCTAAAAAGGCGGTGGCGGTTGCCGTGCGAACATATACGCTCTACAGGATGGAAAATGGTAAGGGCGAATATTATCATCTCGATAACTCGAATATTTCACAGGTTTACGGTGGGATAGAGGATGTGGGAGACGAGTATGTGAGGGCTGCAAAGGACACACGGGGAGAAGTGGTAATGTATCGTTTGAGCCCTGCTCTGGCGGTTTACCATGCCGCCTGCGGCGGCAGGACCGAAAATGCCTACGATACGTGGCAGACCGATATCCCCTACCTCCGGGCAGTGACATGCGGCTACTGCAACTATGCGCCGGGATTCAGATGGGCACTCGAGATGACACAGCGTGAGTTCATCAATGAATTGAAAAAGGAGGGAGTAAGGGGAAATAGGTTGGTCTCTTTAAGACCAGGGGCAAAAACCAATACGGGGAGGACCAAGACGCTGCGGGTGGAGATGGATACGGGAACCTGGGAGGTACCCGCATCGAAGCTTCGCGCCGATGTAGGATACGCAGTGATGAAGAGCATAAGCTTCTCTATTTCCATGACTGGCGACAGGGTATCAATTTCAGGGAGCGGCTATGGCCACGGCGTTGGACTCTGCCAGTACGGAACTAATGGAATGGCGCGACGGGGCTTTAGTTTCAGGGAAATACTGAAGCATTATTATGGCAGAAAGATAGACTTAACGCGCTACTATTGATTTACTATGAACGTAAAAGAACTCGATTATGATCTTCCCGACAGACTGGTAGCACAGTTTCCTCTCCCCGGAAGGGATGAATCCCGGTTGATGCTCTACGACCGGGGGGCAAAGAGGATACAGCATACGTATTTTACCATGCTGCCGGAGTACCTTAACTCTGGAGACCTGCTGGTATTCAACGAATCGAGGGTGGTGAAGGCAAGAGTGATATTCGAGGGAAAAGGGGGGGGGAAGATGGAGATTTTTTTCCTCTCCCACATTGGCGGC
>JBFFNJ010000084.1:0-8771 GCA_041563215.1 Candidatus Deferrimicrobia bacterium
GAAATTGGAGGGGATCTTTCCCGGTGATGAGAGGAAGGGCTACTATTGCTACCGAACGGTCCTGGACATGGATGTGGAGGCCAAGGTCCCGATCAGGGTCCTCGTCTACGATTGGGAGGACAGGCTCATCGAGAACTACGGGTTCGAGGATCTCAGGCTGAACGCGGGGCTCTCCGAGGAGGACTTCAACCCGGACAATCCCGAGTACGGCTTCTGACAGGGTAGACGCGGAACGAGAGAAACAGCCACAGAGGAATACCTGGTAATGCGGAATTCGGAATGCGGAATGCGGAATGAAACCCCGGGAAGAGCAGATCTTAAGATTTCCTGAGGGATAATGTTTAACGCGAAACTCGAAACTGATTTTATTTCCCTTTTCCCCGTTTCCGGATGACGATGATCTCCACGAGGCCCAGGAAGAACCTCCGGGAATAGGTGAGATCGAACCCCCTGTCGTGGAACAGGCCGAGAAGGCGGGGGCGGTCCGGATACTCCCTTAGGCTCGATGCCACGTAGCCGTGGATTTCGGGGTTTTTGTGCAGGACCAGGCCGAAGAGGCCGCACCAGGCCTTCAGCAGCCAGTACTGAAGCGGCTGGAGGAAAAGGGAGCCGGACTTGACAAAGTCCATGAAGGCGGCAACCCCGCCGGGCTTCAGTATTCGGTGTATTTCCCCTATTGCAACGCCTATGTCGGGGGCATTGCGGAGGGCATAGCTCCCCGTGACGATATCGACGCTTTCCTCCTTCAAATAGGTAGCGTTCATGTCCTGCCTGGTGAAGGTGACGCTGGAGTAGGGGTTGCGTTCCCGGGCAATTGCCAGCATCGGCTCCGTGATGTCCAGCCCCACGATTTTCCCCCGCGGGTATTTGCGGGCGAGCAGGAAGGCGACGTCCCCCGTCCCGCAGGCCATGTCGACGCAGAGGGGCTCCTCCAGCTCCGGCAGTGCGGCGACTAGGCAGCTCTTCCACGCCGGGTCCCGGTAAAGAGACATCCCCCGCGTGGCCAGGTCATACCGGGGTGCGGCTTCGGCAAAGTGCCACTCGTTGAACAGCTTTTTGCTCTCCGGCGAGCCCAGGTGATCCTTGCTCCTGAGGGCGGGCTTGGAACTCACGGCTTCCTCCCGTGGCTCACGTAGCGCCACATGTCCCCGTTGCCCAGTGAACGGAAGAGCTTTTCGTACGCCTGGAGCGCCTGCTGGCGGTGGGGCTCGTCGATGCGGACGGCTTTCGCCGCAAAGTCATGGCACCACCGGCACTCCTGGCAATCTACGTCCAGGCAGCCCTTCTCCTGGAACCGCTCCATGAAGCCGTCGAGCGCACGGTTGTCGATGTAAACCGGCGCGCGTTCCGGGACCGGGCCTGTCATGGAGCACACGTCTGCGAGGTGCTTGAGCAGGGTCAGCCGGGCGGGGTTCACGAGCCCCGGCCGCAAAAAGAAACGGAGGAACCAGCCGGGCCCCCGGCGGAAGTGGCGGTTTTCCCCTTCCCCGTTTTTGAACCCGAAAGGCTGGATGAGGTCGAGCAGGTTTCCCTCGTAGTGCCTCTCGGCGTAGGCCCTGACCCGCTTCACGAGGGCAGCAGTGGGGATGCCCCGCTCGGTTATCTTGAAGAGGCTGAAACCCAGTCCCTCGTAAACGTGCAGGTCTTCCGGGCGTATCCACTCGGACCGTATGTAGTTGACGGGGTCGCTCAGCTTCATCTCGGTGCACTTTAAAAAGCACCAGTCGATGAAAAATCCCCTGTTGTCGTGCCAGCACTGCCCGCTGTGGGACAGGGCGTTCATGTGCATCGGCGAGAGGGCGCAACCCGACAGGCAGTTGTTGTTGACGAGCAGCTCCAGATCGCAGGATACGCCCTTCCTGATCCTCTCGAGCGTTTTGAGCTCCCGGTTCACCAGAATGCTGTCCAGGACGATGGAGTCGGCTCCCAGCTCCTGCCACATATGGGCTTTCTGCACCCTGTCGACGCCCCCGAAAACCGATATGCGTACTTTCAAAGCGGGGTAGCGCGTTTTGATGAGGGTGAGCAGGTAGGGTGAGGAGACCGTAACCGTTGAGACGCCGATCCCGCAGATCCAGTCCAGCAGCTTTTCTATCTCTCTCTGGCCCCTGCGTGTGATCTCGCGGTTGCCCAGGCAGGAGGCGTTGAGGAGGTAATTGAACTCCAGTTCCGCCCGGCGGGCCTGCCCCACGTGATCGGCGAGCCGCTTCTTGCCCAGGGGGGACAGCTGATAGGGTGCCCGACCCCCGCCGACGGGGTCTTCCCGCAACTTTCCGTAGAGCTCCACGACGGGATATCCTTTCAGCTCCTCTATGAGGCGCGGGTCGAAATTCGTGGCAACGCTCAGCCGCATCGTCTAGGCCCTCCCTTTTTCGTTATTCCCCGACCTGAGCGTGCACATCTCCACGGTCAGACCGGGCCCGAAAGCCATGGCGCAAACCGTTTCCCGGTGATGGTCCGATGACTGCTCCAGTATCTCCTTCAAAACGAACAGGATGGTGGCGCTGCTCATGTTGCCATACCGGCGCAGGACTTCCCGGGAAGCACTCACCTGATGGGGGCTCAGGGCGAGGCTATCCGCCACTTTGTCGATGATGGCTTTTCCCCCCGGATGGACGGCCCAGGTGGTCACGTCCCCCGTCTTCAGGTTGTGCCTTGCGAGAGAGGAGGCAACGAGGGGCAGGATATTTTTCCCGATGATCTTGGGAACGTAGCTAGAAAGGGTCATGTCGAACCCCCTGTTTCCTATGGTCCAGGCCATCTCCGCCTCGCCGTCCGGCACAAGGGCGGACATGAAGTCGCCTATATCGTACACGTGACGGCCTCCCCCGGGGGGCCGGGCGCCAACCACGGCAGCGGCCGCCCCGTCGCCGAAGAGAGAATTTGCCATGAGGGAATCTTCAGAACCGTTCAGTTGGAGGTGGAGGGTGCAGAGCTCGAGGCACACGACAAGGACCATGGCTTCGGGGTCTGCGATGCAGAACTGGGCGGCCATCCGAAGGCCCGTTATCGCGGCATAGCACCCCATGAAACCCAGGTGATACCGTTGGGTCGATGAGGGGAGCCCGAGGGCGCTGACGATGTGATAATCCAGCCCCGGGTTGTGGAATCCGGTGCAGGAGACGGTCACCACGTGGGTTATCTCTTCCGGAACGATGCCGGGGCAATTGTCGATAGCGGTGCGTGCCAGCTCAACGGACAGGGTCTGGGACTCACGGGCAAAGATCTCGTTTCTCCGGCCGGTGGTTGGCTCTATCGTTTTTCCCCCCGGCCCTACTTGGAAAAAGCTTCCCGGCCCGCCGTCGACGAAGTTTGCAACGACGCTGTGGCGCTTTTCTATTCCCGACTTCCCGTAAATGGCCCGAATCAGGCGCCTGGTCCTTGCGTCTTCGAAGAAAAGCTGCATTCTCTCCGCGGCATACTCCTGGGTGTACACCGTCTCGGGGACGATCGTCTCAATATGGTGCAGCCACACCGGCATCGCCTGATTCCTCCTGAAAGGTCTTTTTCGTGGGGAAGAGCTCATCGGGTTTGACCTCCAGGTCGAAGGTAACCGTAACGTCTACCCTGTCGCCGACCCGGATGAGTCCGAAAAGAAGTGACGGCGGTTTCAGCGCGTATTGCGGGAGGGAAACAAAGAAGCGCACCTCAAAGGAGATCTGCTCACCGTATTCGCGGAAGGCGCTGAACGTGGCCGGGAGGCTCAGCTCGATGTCGCGGATTCTCAGGGTTAGCGCTACCGGCGCTTCGCCATTTTTGTCCTTTTGCATCCTGCCCCTGAGCCCGTCAGGGTCGATGTTCGTTATTGTGCCGTGGATGAGGGGGAACGTTTGGCTGTCGAACATCTCCCGCATCTCTCTGTCCCTCTTTTTCTCCCCCGTTACAATCTCGTTCACCGGGACCTCCACGGTAACGGCAGGGATGATCTTCCCGCCCGAGCCGCTGTCGACGATGTTCACGTCGAAGGGCAGGCTCCTCACCGTCCCGGTGAAGTCGTGGAGGGTGGAGGTCGCCAGAAAGGTAACGTGACAGCTGCCCCTTATGTCGGTGGACCACGAGGGAGAGGAAAAATGGAGCGCAAGAAGGGTGATAATGACCGCTATTCCGATAGAGCCCCGTTTCACCGGTGCCTCCCTTCTCCCTTTCTCGTGTGGCCTAACCCGCCTGGTCCTTCGGGAAAGCTTCCCCCCCCGCCTTCTTTTCGGGAAATGGGGGGAAAGGGTAATACTATTGTAAGATATATCGGGGGAGCGCAGCGTCAAATATCCCCCCGGGAGGATGCGGAAAAGTTCGAGCGTTCCAGCTGCCGCCAGGCAGCCGCTCGGTGACCGGAGCAGGGCGGGGCGCGGGGAAAAGGGAGTGAATGTTGGAAGAGGCAAGCAGGGCAGATGTGAAGCAGGCCCTTTTCGGTGCCGGCCGGTGACGGGAAAGGGTGAACCGGTGCGGGAGCTCTATCGAAGGATCGCTGCCCGCTACGATCTGCTGGCCCACCTCTACTACCTGGTCGGTTTTCGGGGCAGGGCCTACCGGAAGATGGCGGTCCGCGACCTGAACCTGGTCCGGGGGGACACGGTCATCGACATCGGGTGCGGCACGGGGCTCTGCTTCTCCTACCTGCAGGAGAAAGTCGGCCCCGAGGGGAGGATCATCGGGGTGGACCTCTCGGGCGATATGCTCGAAAAGGCGTGGGAGAGGGTCCAAAAGAGAGGGTGGTCGAATGTGGAGCTGGTGGAGTGCGACGCCGCCGAGTTCGACTTTCCCGGGGGGGTGGCCGGAGTCATTTCGGTCTTTTCGCTGCGGTCGATAGAGCGGTACGAAGCGCTCATGCGCAAAGCCGCTCTGACTCTTACCCCGGGGGGGCGTTTCGTGGTTCTCGACCTGAGACTGCCCGATAGAAGCCACTCGTGGGTAAAAAGGATGTTTCTTGCGTTCGCGAAACCTTTCGGCGTGGGGATGGAGCTTGCCGGCTTCCGTCCCTGGGAGCCGGGGGAGGTGTACTTCGAGGACACGCGTATCACCCCTCTCTATTTCGGTTTCGCCTACATTTTCTCCGGCAGGGTACCTACCCGGTCCGACTGTGGGCGATGAAGCCTCCCGATCCCCGGGTATCTTTTCCCTCCTGAAGCGGCAAAGAAACTTTATCCCCGATAAGATCATCTGATGAGGTAACCCGGTAATTGTGCAACACGAACAGTCCAACAACATTGAATGGGTCTTATGCGTAGATTATCCGCTATCGCCCTGGTTTTGATGCTGATGATGCCCCTTTCCGCCACCACGCGGGAGAGCAATCAATACTCTTCCGACGTCGAGGATCTTCTGTCGAGCGTCGTAGAAGCCTACGGGGGAAGAGAGAAGCTGCAAAATATGCAATCCGTTTACGGGGAGGGAGAGATCAAGGCGTTCGTCAGCGGGAAGCGCGGCTCCTCCGTAACGTACCTCGCGCGGGACAGGAAACTCCGGGTGGAGACGCTTTTCAAGGGCTCCTCGGAGGTTGAGATACTAAACGGTGAGCGGGGCTGGCGGACTGCCAAAAACGGGGCGCTCCAGAGGGTGGACGGCATACGCTATCTCGGGATGATCTACCAGTTCAAGCACCTCTACCTCCCCTACGGGCTCATGAAGGGAACGTACAGGATAAAGGACGCAGGGTGGGAGATGTTCAGGGGTATGGCGGTGAGGATCCTCGATCTGAGCGATGACGAGGGGCCTCCCATGAAGGTGTTCATAGACACGGAGACCTATCGCATCGTCAAAGTCATCGGCTATTTTACCATCGACGACAGTGAGGCCACCCTTACGATCGTTTTCGGCGACTTCAAAACCGTCGACGGCGTTCCCTTTCCCTTCCGCATGACCGATTACGGCAACGGCTTCAAGATCAAAGAGACGGTGATGAAGTCCTATTCCCTAAACGGGAAGATGGATCAGGCCCTCTTTTCCCCTGAAAGGTGAAGATCCCCCCGCTCACGGCAGGGCGTACGTCACGTATTTCATTGCGCCGAATGACTGGCCAGGGTTGTGGCAGGGCACCCTCCCGGCCATCCAGCGGGCTTTTCCCGATACTTCCGCAGACTCGTGTATGTGCCCGTGAAAGCTGGCAATGAGGGCTCCTTCCTCGGCCCATCGCTCGATAAACTGCCTGATTGCACGGCTTCCCACGTGGCTCTCTCCGTCGGCGAGGAGGTCCAGATCCGAGCCGTGAGGCGGGCTGTGGGAGACGAAGATGAAGGGCCTGTCTACCATCACGGACAGGGCATCCATGTCCCTCTCGATCGTGTCCTGCGAAGACAGGTCGAGGTCGCCCAGGCGGAGTGTCCCGGACGTGAAAACTCCTGATAATTCAAAGAAATCTGAGGTTGTCGGAGCTTTGTGCGTGTCGGGCTTCTCCCAGTCCTTAAGGGAAAAGGGGGTGGGGGGGACGCACATGTACCCGATGATGTCCAGCTCCCCGGTTAAGGGGTGCTTCGCCATGTGGAGAAGGTGGAAGAGTTTTCCCTCACGCCGTTTCAGTACGTCCCTGTTTACCGCAAAGTCGTCGTTCCCCATATCCAGGAATATCGCAACGTCTGGTTTTTCTTCCTTGAACCGTTCAACTTCGGGGATGAATTCGCCCTCGAGATACTCCCGCTGGGACTGTATCTTTTCTCTGAGGTTTCCCATGCGCCTTTCCCTCGGCACGAGGTCTCCTCCGATGATGATGGCGTCCACATCCCTTTCCTTTGACGTTGTGAACAATGACGGCAGGTGTGTTCGCGAAACGTGGAGATCAGATGCGAATATGATTCTCACGCCCGTACCTCCTGAAGAATTCTTGGTATAGTAGTTTAATATTCTTAGTTCGTAGTTCCTAGTTCGTAGGTTCTGGTACTTTCAAGAAGATAACACCTTCCCCCTCCCTCCTTTCACCTCTCAGCTATTGCGGGTTTTCTGCTTTTTGTTGTTCTGATGTTCTGTTGCTCTGTTGTTCTGTCGTTCTCCAGTTTCCCTCTTTTCCTGATCTGTCATATTAATTATAGAGAAATTCTCACACTGCGGCGAACGCGTGGTGGAGGTGAGTACAATGGCTTTGGGAACCATCTTTCTGATCATCGTGGGATCTGCGGGCCTGGTTATCGGCTTATCTACTGCATTTCTGTTATTGAAAAGAGGGGCCCTGAACAAAAATCCAGATGGAGAATATTCCCTTGCGGTGCCGTTTTTCGGTATTGTCGCCTCATACTCGAAACCACAGCACGGGGGGATATTCGTCGACGATGTGGATGACACGAAGAAACGCCTGGGTATTCTGAAAAAATACCCCGGTACGGGGACGATGCTCGCCTACGCAGGGGAGCACCGGGTTAATTATGTTGGGCTCGAGGGAGACCGGGATGACGGGTCCTGGACTCCCGCGAAACTCGCCTGCTACCGTCCGAGCGGAGGTTCCAGGGGGGGTACGATATCTTCCTGAACCCGGACCTCGATCTTCAGGAAGTTTCGTCCCGCCTGAGCCAGGAGCTCGACACGGTAATTGCACCCGCAGACGTATACCCGTTCCTGTTTCTTCATGAGATCGGCCATACGGAGCTTGCCGGGAACAAAAACTTCTACGCGGCAGTGGTCAATCTTGCTCTTGCCGCACGTATGCGTTCCCTGAAGAACCGGCTGGAGCTGTTCGAACTCAGGCGGAAAACGGAGAGGTTTGCAGATGATTTTGCCCTGAGCGAGCTACCCAGATGGCGAAAGAGAGAATACCGAAATTCGGGGGGCCTCATAAAATCCCCGTTGCTCAATATGAGTGCTGACGTTGTCCATCTGGAAACTTTATAGAGAAGTGTATTAAATATAAGGTATTTGCAGGTTCTGTATGGAGCCTCATTTTCCTTGAAGCTCTTTAAAATGCCTGGGCTTCGGCTGTCGTTTATCAGTTCTTTCGAGACAACTCGAAGCTGATCTCCTTCATGGTTTGTCGGATGGATTTGAAGGTTTCCCCTTCTCGCTCACCCAATTCTTGAATTTCTCAACGAATTCCGTTTGAAACTCCTCGATATCCATTGCCTCGTCTATCCTGCCTGTGAGGTACAGGGCCATACCCTTGTAGATCGAGGCCGCTTTGATTTTTGGATTGGTCTTCAACGCGTCGTCGAAATATCTCAGGCTTTCTTCGTATCTTTCGAGACCCATCAGCGCGTATCCCTTGCCTACGGTGGCGTAAATGTTATTTTTCTGAAATGTTCCGATTTTGTCGAACACCTCGATTGCTTCCTGAAATCTGCCGAGATCGTTCAAACTGGACCCCAACAGCTCCAGGGCCCCCACATTTTCCTTATCGACCTCGAGCTCCTTCTTGCAGCAAAATACGGCCTCCTCCAGGTACCCTTTGCCGGCCAGCTTCGCTGCTCCCTCTAGCCACGAGGTTTCCAGGCCGACCATTCTTCTGATTACCCCCGTTAGGGCTCCTTCTATTACCTTCTTTCCGTCCGTTGTGACGGGGCTTCCGTGGCCGGGCAGTACGGTATCGATATCCATCGAGAGGAGCCGCCTCAAGGTGAACAGATGGTACTCAATCTTTCCTCCCCCGGCCGGGTCGGGGGAAGAGATCGCATAGGGCAGAACCGTGTCGCCGGTAAAAAGCGATCTGGTCGGATGGTGATACAGGCAAATACTGTCCATCGTGTGCCCCGGCGTGTGAATCACCTCGAGTTGGAACCCGCTTAGGTTAAAGGTTTCTCCTCCGCCAACCTCCGTATATTTCAAGGCACATTTATATTCGCCAGCCGCTTCCCTGA
>JBFFNJ010000085.1:0-8635 GCA_041563215.1 Candidatus Deferrimicrobia bacterium
AGGTTGCCGGTACCAGTAAGGGAGTAACTGCCATACAGATGGACATCAAAGTCGAGCGGGTAAGCAGGGAGATATTGAGCAGGGCACTGTCCCAGGCCAGAGAGGGCAGGTTGTTTATCATAGACAGGATGAACAGCGTCATGGACAAGCCGAGGCCGGAGATTTCAAAATATGCTCCCAGGTTGGAAGTCATAATGGTGAAACCGGAAAAGATACGCGAGATCATAGGGCCACAGGGTAAAGTCATCAGGGGTATTATCGAGCAAACGGGTGTGAAAATCGACGTGGAGGATGATGGCACCGTCCGGGTATACGCCGTCGATGAGGAGAGCGTGAAGCAGGCAATGGAGATCATAAGGGAACTCGTCCAGGAAGCTGAGGTGGGAAAGGTCTACAAGGGAAAAGTGAAAAAGATCATGGATTTCGGTGCATTCGTGGAGATTTTTCCCGGGACGGAGGGCCTCCTCCATATTTCGCAGATTTCACACAGGCGAATTAACGCTGTATCTGACGTGCTGAGAGAGGGAGATGAGGTCAACGTCAAGGTGCTGGACGTCGACGGAGACGGGAAGATCCGTTTGAACAGGAAAGACTTAATCAAACCTGAAGATGATGCCGGATACGGCCAGCAAAGAACGAGCAGGGGCCCCTCTCACCGCCGGGGGAAAGATGGTCCGAGGAAATAACCCGGTATGTACAGAAAGACCGTACTGAACAACGGTGTGCGGATAATTACCGAAAACCTTCCCCACGTCTATTCCGTTTCTCTTGGTATCTGGGTTGAATCCGGTTCCAGGGGAGAAGATGCCGCGAGGAACGGTATTACCCATTTCATTGAGCACATGCTCTTCAAGGGGACCGAGACCAGGTCTGCCCTCGAAATTGCAAGGGAAGTCGAATCGGTGGGAGGCATAATCAATGCCTACACGAGCAAGGAATATACATTCTTCTACACGAAGGTGCTGAGGGAAAATCAGAGGCTTGCTTCTGAAATTCTCTGCGACATTTTTCATAACTCCCTGTTTCATGAGGTTGAGGTTGAGAAGGAAAAGGATGTCGTGTGCCAAGAGATTTTGATGATCGAGGACAACCCCGAGGACCACATACATGACCTCTTGAGTGTCTCCTTTTGGCCCGATAACCCCCTCGGGTTTCCGGTCCAGGGAAGGCAGAAAACAGTTCGCTCTCTGAGCGGACAGATTCTGAGAGAATACTTCCACAATAACTTCAAAAAGCAGGGAATCATTGTCATTGCCGTAGGAAACCTTGATCACGATGAAGTGGTGTCATTCTTCACCCCGCACTTTGACTCCCCTCTCCTGGTAGGGTTTTCAGAAGAGAAAACAAAACCCCAGAAGTCACGTGGGGTTTTCGTGCAGAAAAGGGATATCGAGCAGGTACACATATGCATCGGTATGCCCGGCCCGGGTAAAAAGGACGCGCACAGGTATCCTGCCTTCGTCATGAACTCCATGCTCGGTTCGGGTATGTCGAGCAGACTGTTCCAGGAAGTCCGGGAAAAAAGAGGACTCGTCTACTCGATATATTCTTCGGTTTCCACCTTTGCCGACTCGGGAATGCTGAAAATATATGCCGGGACCACGCCAGACAAGGTGGGAGATCTCATGAAGGTTATCGGTGATGTTTTGGGTGACATGAACAGGGATAGTGTGAGCGATGAAGAGCTTTGCAAAGGCAAAGAGCAGATAAAAGGGAGCCTGCTGATCAATTTTGACTCGACGGACTTCAGGCTCACGAGGCTTGCCTCAAATGAGATGTATTTTGGAACGAACATTTCACCCGAAGAAGTGTCGAAGCAGATAGACGGGGTTACCAAAGATGATGTGTTTGGATTTGCGGATCTTGCGCTTGCCAAAGACAGCACGGTTGTAACAGCAATAGGAAACATATCTGAAAAAGATCTTGAGTTGGGGGAATTGATCTGAACATGGAATTCGTGGTCAAGGTTAAGCTCACGGGAACCGATGACCCGCTGTTCGCACCGGATCGGCAGACCCCCGGCTCGGCAGGATGTGATCTCAGGGCATGTATTGACCATGACCTGGTAATAAAACCATACGGGCGAGCCCTGGTTTCAACGGGCATAGCAGTTGCCATTCCTTCCGGATACGAGGCGCAGGTGAGGCCGCGCAGCGGCCTTGCGTACGAACATGGTGTGACCCTGCTCAACACACCGGGAACCATAGATTCAGATTATCGAGGGGAAATCAAGGTTATCCTCGTTAATCTCGGCGATACCGATTTCGTCGTGAAAAGAGGCGACAGGATAGCGCAAATGGTATTCTCGAGGTACGATCAACTTCCTTTGGAGATCGTAAGTGAACTCGATGAGACGCACAGGGGTGAGGGTGGTTTCGGGAGCACGGAGAGAGCCTGACAGGGGGGATCTATGATCGAAAGGTACTCCAGGCGGAATATGGCTTATATCTGGGAACCGGAAAACAAGTTCCGCATATGGTTGAGGATTGAAATTTTCGCTGCTGAGGCGATGTCGAAACGGGGTGTCGTTCCGGCAGATGCTGTGAGGAGGATAAGGAGGAATGCAAACTTCGACCTCGAGAGAATAGCCGAGATCGAAGAGGTGGTAAAACATGACGTGATCGCATTTCTCCAGTCTGTGGCTGAATATATCGGGAATGATTCGGCATACCTCCATCTCGGTCTCACATCCTCTGATATCCTCGATACATCCCTCGCCGTACAGCTGGTGCAGGCAACAGACATTCTGATCGATGACGTGAAGAAGATAATCGAGCTTCTCAGGGTGAAGGCGGATGAGCACATGGGGATACCCATAATGGGGAGGACCCACGGGATTCATGCGGAGCCGGTCACGGTGGGGTTGAAATTTCTTTCCTGGCTGGAGGAGATGAAGAGGAACTTAGAGAGGCTGGAAGAGGCGAAGGCCGAAATTGCCTACGGCAAGCTCAGCGGCGCAGTCGGCACCTTTGCGAATGTCGACCCCTATGTCGAGGAATATGTAATGAGAAAGCTCGGGCTGAATGGGGAAACCGTTTCAACGCAGGTCGTGCCAAGAGACAGGCATGCACGGTATTTCACGACCCTGGCTGTTGTGGCCTCGTCGATAGAGCGGTTCTCCATTGAGATACGGCATTTGCAGAGAACGGAGCTCAAGGAGTTTGAGGAGTATTTCTCCGAAGGCCAGAAGGGCTCTTCGGCCATGCCGCACAAGAAAAATCCGATAATGACAGAAAACCTGACGGGATTGGCGCGGTTGCTCAGAAGTTACAGCATGGCGTCTCTGGAGAACGTTGCCCTGTGGCACGAGAGAGATATATCCCATTCATCCGTCGAGAGGGTGATATCTCCCGATGCCACGATCCTGCTGGATTTTATGCTCAACAGGTTTCTCGGGGTATTGGAAACTCTCATGGTAAATCAGGATGCAATCAGAGAGAATATGAAGAAGAGCTACAACCTGTTCTATTCCCAGAGGTTGCTCCTGGAGCTGGCGAAAAAGGGCATGGCCAGGGAAAAAGCGTACGAAGTTGTTCAGAAAAGCGCCATGAAAGCGTGGAAAGAAAAAAGAGACTTCCAGGCGATAGTTAAGAAGTCGCCGGTCATCAAAAGCGTATTGAGTGACGATGAGCTTGATTCTGTTTTCGACATCACATACTATTTTCGAAATATCGATTACATCTATAAAAAAAGCAGGGGACAGAAAGGAAAAAGGGGAAAACGGTGAAGGCACGAGTTTATGTGACTATGAAGAAAGGGGTTCTCGAACCGCAGGGGAGGGCGGTAGCCAGGTCGCTTGCCAGCCTCGGTTATGGAGAGGTGAAAGGGGTTAGGATAGGCAAGGTTATGGATATAGAGATGAAAGACGTAACAGAGGAAAGAGCGGAGAAATTGCTGGAGGAGATATGCCAGAAGCTCCTGGCAAATCCCGTGATCGAGGATTACACCTTCGAAATCGTCGATGATCGAAAGTCGTGACAATTTCGCTGGAGAGGAGTAGATGAAAGGCGGGGTGCTCGTTTTTCCGGGATCAAACTGCGATCACGATTGCTACCATGTTTTGAAACACGTCTTCAAGATGGATACGGATTTTGTGTGGCACAAGGAGACGAGCCTCGAAGGTTATGACCTCGTGGTTGTGCCGGGAGGATTTACCTACGGTGATTATCTGAGAACGGGAGCTATGGCGAAGCTCTCGCCGGTTATGTCTGCACTCAAGACATTCGTAAATAGGGGTGGGCCCGTCATCGGTATTTGCAACGGCTTCCAGATCCTGCTGGAGGCTGGGTTGCTCCCGGGCGCCATGATGGCCAACGTTTCTCTGAAGTTTATCTGTGACCATGTCTATCTTCGCACGGAGACACAGGATACCCCCTTTACGTCGAACCTGCAGAGAGGAAGCGTCCTGAAAATTCCCGTGGCACACTACCAGGGGAACTACATGGCATCCCCTGAAACTCTTTTAGAGCTAGAAGACAACGATCAGATTGTTTTCAAATACTGTGATGCCGGGGGAAACGTTGTGGAGTCGGCCAACCCGAATGGATCCGTAAAGAATATTGCGGGCATCTGTAACCGTGAGAGAAATGTGGTGGGAATGATGCCCCATCCCGAGAGGTGCTCTGAACCCGAGCTTGGGTCTGTGGATGGAAAGCACATATTTGAATCGGTCATCGACAGCCTTGCGGGGAAGGTACCATGAAAGAAGTGAATATAACCCCCGAGGTTATCCGGGAGCACAACCTGACGGATGAGGAGTACGAAAGAATTCTTGAAATTCTCGGCAGGCCTCCAAATATAACGGAACTGGGGATATTTTCCGTTCTCTGGAGCGAGCACTGCAGCTACAAATCATCGAAGGTTCACCTGTCAAAATTCCCGACGAAGGCCCCCTACGTGATTCAGGGGCCTGGCGAAAATGCAGGCGTGATAGATATTGGGTACGGTCTGACAGCCGTTTTCAAGATGGAGTCCCACAACCACCCGTCTTTTATCGAGCCTTACCAGGGTGCTGCAACGGGAGTTGGCGGTATACTCCGCGATGTCTTCACCATGGGGGCGAGGCCCATAGCCCTGCTCGATTCTCTCCGCTTTGGAAATCTGGAGAACCCCCGGACCCGTTACCTCGTCGAAGGGGTGGTTTCCGGCATCGCAGGATACGGTAATTGCATCGGAATACCCACGGTGGGAGGGGAGATATACCTGGACGAGTGCTACGACGGAAATATTCTCGTGAACGTTTTTACCGTGGGAGTAGCGAAAAAGGACAGGATATTCAAGGGAATAGCGGGAGGGGTCGGAAATCCCGTGATCTATGTCGGGGCGAAGACGGGAAGGGACGGCATTCACGGTGCCACCATGGCATCGGAGGAGTTCGACCAAGAATCCGAGGAAAAGCGCCCTACCGTTCAGGTGGGTGATCCCTTCCTGGAGAAACTGCTCCTTGAGGCCTGTCTCGAGGTTATGAAGACCGACTATATCGTCGGGATTCAGGATATGGGGGCGGCAGGGCTTACGAGCTCGTCTTTTGAGATGGCGGGAAGAGCGGGAAGCGGGATCGAAATGAACCTCGACCTCGTCCCTCTCCGCGAAGAAGGCATGGTGCCCTACGAGATCATGCTCTCGGAGTCACAGGAGCGGATGCTTCTCGTCGCCAAAAGGGGCAAAGAGAGAGAAGTTATCGACATATTTAAAAAGTGGGACCTTGATGCTGTCGTCATAGGAAAGGTAACAGATGACGGCATGGTGAGGATTCGCAAAGGCGGCACCACCGTTGCCGAGCTTCCGGTGAATCCGCTGACTACGGACGCTCCTGTTTATGACAGGCCGCATGAGAAACCTGATTATCAGGAGGAGTTAAACCGTCTGGATATCGATGCCCTGGATGTTCCCGAAGATCAGGGGTCGGTGCTGAAAATGCTCATTTCCTCCGTCGAGGGATGCGACAGGAGCTGGATATACCGGCAGTACGATCATATGATAAGGACGAATACCGTGGTTCTCCCCGGCTCCGATTCGGCTGTTTTGAGGGTGAAGGGAACTACCCTCGGCATAGCGATAAGTGTCGATTGCAACAGCAGGTACTGTTACCTCGACCCTTATCAGGGCGGGATTATAACGGTTGCGGAGGCAGCGAGAAACGTGGCCGTGTCGGGAGCAAGACCGCTGGCATTGACAGATTGCCTCAACTTCGGGAATCCAGAAAGACCTGAAGTCATGTGGCAGTTCAAAAACAGCGTGGAGGGCATGGCGCATGCCTGCAGCGTTCTCGAGACGCCCGTTGTATCGGGTAACGTAAGCTTTTACAACGAGACGATGGGAAGGGGTATTTTCCCAACGCCCACCGTTGCCATGGTAGGAGTGATCAAGGATTATACCATCGCCCTCGCCCAGTTCTTCAGGCAGGAAGGCCACATTGTTTATCTCGTGGGTCCCGACCAGAAAAAAGCGGATATAGGAGGCTCGCTCTATCTCAAAGAGGTTCACGGGCTCGTCAAGGGGCTGCCCCCGGCAATTGACCTCGATTACGAGAAGAGCCTCCACAGATTTCTCGTGGGGGGAGCGAAGAGGTTTTACTTCGAGTCTGCCCATGATGTTTCCGAAGGCGGTCTGGCGCTGGGACTGGCTGAATGCTGTTTCCCTCCTGCGGGGAGCCCCATGGGCTGTACGGTGGTCAATCCGTACGGAGACTTGAGGCCCGATACCGCGCTGTTCGGGGAGACCCAGGGACGTGTTATAATAAGCATAAAACCGGAAAAAGAGGCCGATTTTCTTGCATTTGCAGCGGAATCAGGCGTTCCCGCAGCCAGGATCGGTGAGACCGGTGGAGAGCGATTCGTCATAAAAGGCTATGTTGACATGCATATCGGTGAAGCATATACCTTATGGAAGGAGTCGTTCGGGAAGAAGTTGTCCCTCTGACGCAAGGGAGCCCAATGTCGTTAGAATTACGTGAAGAGTGCGGAATATTTGGGGTTTTTGGTCATCCCGAAGCATCGAACCTGACCTATCTAGGACTGCATGCCCTCCAGCACAGGGGGCAGGAATCTGCCGGTATTGCATCTTCTGACGGTGAGTGCCTTTTTTTCCACAAGGAGATGGGTCTCGTAGCCGATGTCTTCGACGAAGAGACGCTCGATAAGCTTCCCGGCCACATGGCGATCGGTCACGTGAGGTATTCCACAACGGGAACCTCGGAGCTGAAAAACGCCCAGCCCCTCGTGGTAGATTTCGAAAAAGGATCTCTCGCCGTCTCCCACAACGGCAACCTGGTCAACGCCCACCTGTTGAGAAGAGACCTGGAGGAGGAGGGGTCGATCTTTCAGTCCTCCATGGATACCGAAGTCATCATGCACCTGATAGCCAAGTCAAGGGAGGACCTTCTCGAAAACAAGATCATCGATGCCCTCATAAAGGTCAGGGGGGCCTATTCTCTCGTCTTTCTCACCAGTGACAGGGTTATCGGGGTGAGGGACCCTCACGGATTCAGGCCCCTTGTCCTCGGAAAAGTCAAGGATGGCTGGGTGATCAGTTCCGAGTCCTGCGCGCTCGATCTTATCGAGGGGGAGCTTGTAAGGGATATAGAGCCCGGAGAGATGGTGGTCCTCAGTGATGGCGGAGTAACATCGATGAAGCCTTTTATCCCTGCACCTTCGAGGTTCTGCATTTTTGAATACGTGTACTTTGCCAGGCCCGATAGTGTGATCATGGGGACGAGCGTTCTGGGGGTGAGAAAGGAGCTGGGCAGGCAATTGGCGCGGGAACAGGGGATTGATGCCGATATCGTCATCGCTGTTCCCGACTCGGGCCTTCCTGCAGCACTCGGGTTTTCTGAGGAAAGCGGAATCGCCTTCAGCGTAGGATTGATAAGAAACCATTATGTGGGACGAACCTTTATCGAGCCCCAGCAGTCGATTCGTCACTTTGGCGTCAAGCTGAAGCTCAATGCGATAAAAGATGTGTTGAGGGGGAAGAGAGTTATCGTCGTTGACGATTCCATCGTGAGGGGTACGACGGGGAGAAAAATTATCAAAATGATCAGGGATGCGGGAGCAAAAGAAGTGCATTTTCGCATCAGCTCCCCTCCCACAGTCGATCCCTGCTATTACGGGATCGACACCCCGATGCGAAGGGACCTCATTGCGGCGACCCATTCGGTAGAGGAGATCAACCGGTACCTCACCTCCGATACCCTCGGTTACCTGTCCGTGGAAGGACTTCACCGGTGCTGCCCGGGAAGGGGAAGTGACATTTATTGTGATGCCTGCTTTTCGGGGAGATACCCCGTTACGTTTGATTTTGCCGAACAGGAGCAACTCCACCTTTTCAAGGCTCAGCATAGCATAAAAATCAAGGCATAGTTGTCCCGGAGGGAAAGAGATGACCAGGAAACGGTTATTGGAGCTGATACGGGAAAAGGCATACGAGAAGAGGAAGGTGATCCTCTCTTCCGGCAGGGAAAGCGACTTCTACGTGGATTGCAGGCAGGTGACGCTAAACAGCGAAGGAGCCTACCTCGTGGGGGCTACGATCTACAGCATGCTGAACGCAAAAGGGGAAAAAGTAGAAGCCGTTGGCGGGTTGACCCTCGGAGCCGACCCGATCGTTACCTCAGTGGCCGTAATATCCCACATTC
>JBFFNJ010000086.1:0-8628 GCA_041563215.1 Candidatus Deferrimicrobia bacterium
CGTACAAAAAAAAAATAAAAAAACTCGACCGAGAAAAATCGTTTCCCCGGAGTTTCGTTCTTTCATGACTATTTTTCTATGCGATAGAACAGGTCCGCGCCGGTCTCGGTGCCGTGCTCCGTTTGAACGAGCCATTTGCTGCTTATGTGGTAACGGATCCGGTAGGTGCTGATCGGTTCGAACAGCCCGACGCCGTAGCCCACGTAGAGCTTCGGAGACAGGTACTTGCCCAGGACGACGCTTGCTCCTTCATCTTCCTGCCCCTGCTCGACGGCAACCTCATCGAGGCCAAACTGCGAACCTATATCTCTGGCGAGGAACTCACCCCCGGAAAGTCCGGCTGTAAGTGCAGCTGCCTGGAGCTTCTGGCCTTCGCTGCTCGATGCGCCTGTCAATGGCTTTCCCAGCAGAAGATAGGAAAGCACGTCGCCCTGATCCATAACGGGGCTTGAAAAGAGTGACGTTTTGGGAGATTTCACGGTTCCCGTTACCTCCACCCCCGCTACTACCTCGCCAATTGTCCTGACCGCCCTCACATCGAGAAAGGGATCCTCGATGAGGCCCCCGGCAAATATTGCCCGTCCTCTTTGAATATCCAGTTTCTGTCCGTAGGCTTCGTATTTACCATCCAGTATCCGCAGCTCACCGGTTCCGGTGGTCAGTGTCTCTGGTTCTTCCACCGCCAGGACACTCCCTGAGAGGTGTCCGGTGAGCCCGAATCCGTCAAAGGTTACCTTGTCGCCGAGGGTCAACCGTACCCGCGCGTTTATGCTCAGTTTACCCTCGTCTTTTTCTTTGCCCGCCTCACTGACGACTACGGCGTCTTTCGATGGGGAAACGGCCCCTGAAAGGTCCCGCGGTTCGATGGTCGCTTCCGGTATCGTAACTTCCCCCTCTACGTTGAGGCTGTTTCCCCGCAGGCGGACCGCGAGGTCCGGAGAGAGCAGGCACCACAGCTGGGGCGTCTTGAGCACCTCGAAACTCTGGCCCTTGATTTCAATGCTTGCATCCAGGTCTCTGCGGGGATCTATCCGGGTGGTGCCCTTTATGCGCAGGGTTCCCTGGTTGGACCGTGCCTCCCCGTCAAAGGAGATGATGCCGCTTCCATCGCTTGAGGCTGAAAGCCGCGTATCCTCTATCCGGATGCCGAGCGTGGAGATATCCGCAGCCACGTTATCCAGCGCAAGCTCCCCCGTGATAAGGGGGCGTGCAAGGGTTCCTGAGAATTCAAGCTGGGCTTTCATGGTGCCGGCGGTATTCGTCAGTTCCTCGAAGAGGGCGGGAATCAGGCCGGACTCCTTCAACCGTACATGCGCATGTCCCGCAAGTTCCTGCGTCTCGGGTCGAATCTCGCCGGGGGAAAAGCGGGGAAGCGTCAGGGAGCCTTTGATACCATCCTCCTCCATCAGCGATATGTCGAGGGTTGCCGTGAGCTCACTCTCGTCGAGGCGGGCATCGAAATTCCCCCCCTGAAAGGTGATCTGCACATCCCTGTCGTCATCTGCTGTGTAAGAGATCGACCCGGGTGACACATCGAGTGTGATCTCGCCTTTCACAGAGTCATCATCCCTGTAGGACACTTCCGCCTTCCCGTTCAGGTGTCCTGCAAGGTTCAAATTTTCGGGGAGGGAGTAACCGAGAAGACCGAGAGGGATGTTTACGATCGACGCCTGTGCCTGCAGCCCCTTTTCCCCTTCCCACTCCGACTTAAGGCACAAACGGGACGAATCACGCACGAGGCAGAGGTCGCCGGTCTGAATTTTTGCAGGTGATAGCGAGACTGTCTCTGGCTTCAATAGTGCCCAATCACCGAGGTGGGGGGACGAAAGATCCACCCCCTCGAGCTCTCCCTCCCAGTATCGATCACCGTATCTCCCGGCGAGCTCGAGCCTCAGGGTTTCGCCTGCGCTTTTGACGGTGAGGAGCAGATTATGGGCGGCCATCTTTCCGGAGCCTCGAAGGGCAAACGCATCTATTTTCCGGGGCCCAGCCGTTACCTCTCTCCCCTCGACGTCTATCCGGGATTCCCCCGCATCCTGGAGATCGAGTTTGAGATCAAGGAGAGCCTCCTTTGCCCCGGCGGTTTTAACGGCGATATCCTTTCCTCTCAGGCTCGCTCTGATCGCAGGCATCCGCTGGTGTCCCGATATCTCTCCTTTTCCCTTCAACGAACCCTTTCCTCCGGGTAGAATTTCCGAAAGATCGGGGGCGTCGACTTCCCATTTCAGGCTCCATGTCTCTGAAAGGCCCCCGGAGGCGGCAAACATTGCCTTCCCGGAATGAATTTCCAGGCGGGAAAGCGTGTAGCGGTTGCCGGAAACATACAGGTCCCCGGCGCCGTCGAGGGGGTATCCGCGCAGCTGCCCCTTCACCCTGTCTATGGTTAGCGTGATTTCTGGCTTCCCCTCCGCTATCGACCCCTCTGACCTGATATTGAAATCGACCCTGCCGCCCCATTCGTCCCACATGGCCCCCGGGTCTATCCCGTTTCCTTCCAGCGTCATTCTCCATGCAGTTTCCGGCTCCCACCTCACCATCCCTCTCCCGGACAGATCCCCGGCCAGGATTGTTGCTTTAAGGCTGCCAAGGTGGATCTCTTTCAAGTTCCCCTTTCCCTCCAGTGCCCACCGGCCCTCCGGTATCTCTTCTCCCAGCAGCCGGGTTTCGGCACTGAATGAATAATCATCGGGGGCCCCCTTCGCCTTGAGCTTTCCTTCGGGGCTCACGAGGGAGGCTTCTTTTGGATCAAGAGGCCAGGTGAACTGTTTCCACTCCCCTGCGACCGAAAAGGTTGGACGGGCTCCGGTAGAGGTGTAGTGCCCGCTCACCATGATCTCCAGGTCGGTACCGGGCCTGTTTAAGAGGAGACGATCCAGCATCCAGGCGCCGTTTCTGTTTCGGGCGAGAAATTGCCCCGATATGTCTCCGTACCCGGGCTCCGACGCAGTAAAAGAGCCGGAAAGGTCAAAAACGGCCAGGTTTCCCGATCCCCCTAGCCTTGCGGTCAGCGTAACGGGTGGCCACGACTCATTGACGTTTTGTGCGTGAAGTTGATCGAGGGCAAGGGATGCTTTCCACCGTATCTCGCCGAGCGCATCCTCGATGGTCCCGGAAAGCTTTGCGCTGCGGGGCGCAAGGATCTCCTGGGTTACGTGCAGCTCCCTGAGGGATCCGGAAAGCGTGCCGGAACCGCGAAGGGGGGAGTATCCCGGCGGCTTGAGGTTCCAGTCAACGGCGATTTCGAGTGGATAATCCCTCCTGGGCCTGATTTCTCCTTCCACCGAGACCGTCACCAGATGCGACTCTACCCGCAGGTGACGGATCCGGATAAGGTCGCCTGCTCCGCGTGCGCCGAGGGATACCCTGGTCACCGTAAATGTGGAACCGTCGTCCTGATCCTCGACGGTCAGGCCTTCTATCCTGGCGCCGTCGACTTCGATCTTAACCGGCAGCCTGATGTCGGGAAGCTCAACCTTGGAAGGAGAGCCATCATCTCCCCCTCTGCTCGTAACCGTCAGCCCGGAAGCCTCGAGCTGCGTTAGGTGAACTCTCAGGGCGAATAAATCTACGGGGTCCCAGTCTATGAGCAATTCGTCGATGTGGATGCGCAGATCCTCTGCATTGTAGGAGAGGCCCCTGATGGCAATGGGCCCGGCCAGCCGACCGTCAAGGGATTGTGCCGATATCTCGCCGGGAACGAGACCGGCTGATTTCGCGAAGACCCAGCGCAGACCGGCTTCCGTAGATGCCAGGTAGCCGATACCGCCGATGATGGCGACGAACAGTACAAGGAGTGTGAGCAGGATCTTTTTCCTCATAGGTCGGGCCCTATCGTCAGGTGGAGCCTCAGGGGGTCGCCCGGTCTGCTCAGGGCGAATGCAAGGTCCAGGCGGAAGAGCCCCACGGGCGATATCCACCTTATGCCGAAACCCGCTCCCTCTTTGTACGGGTCGGAGAGGCTGTTAATTGCGTTTCCCACGTCGTAGAAGATGGCAGCGCTCCACTTTTCAAACAGCCTCTGCTCGTATTCGATGCTTCCCACGAGGATGTGTTTCCCGCCGATAACGTCCCCGTTTTCGTCGACGGGACCGAGGTCCTTGTACTTGTATCCCCTGACGCTCTGGTCACCGCCGGCAAAGAACCGATGGGAAGCCGGCAGCTCTGAGAAGTTGTCGATGAGGATCGTTCCGCCTTCCCCCCGGAGGATGATCCTGCCAAAACCCCCCAGCCCGTAAATGAACTTCGGATGCAGGAGGAGCTGCAGGAAGGTCAAATCGGAAACGAAGTCTTCGAAGGCCCCTTTGATTTCGAAGAGCACCCGCCACCCGAAAGTCGTATATACGGTGTCGTCCGCTTTCGTGTAGGTCCAGCTCGCACCGGGAATGATGAGGTCCGACTGACCCGAATCGCTGCCGACGGTGAAATCTTCCCTCTCGTAATTCAAAAACAGCGTCCTTCTCCACCTGCCGTAGAGGTGGTTGAAACTCAAACCGGCCATGAACATCTCTGAGTCGCTCGTGTCCGGATTTTCCGTGAAGTAGCCGACCGTATACACACGACTATCGGTGCTCGGTTTCGAGAGGGGCACGGTATACCTGCCGCTCAGGCTCGATTTTATCTCCGAAACCCTGAGGGCAACGAGCGATCTGTGCCCCCACTCATTGATACGCCGGTTGGTCCACCCCAGGCTTCCGCGAATTCCCGTATCCGTTCCGAATCCTATCCCCAGTCCGTAGGCATTCCGTTTTCGGGGCTCGAGTTTTACCTCCACCGGCACCTCGCGCTCCTTTGCAAGGTCACGCCGGTACTCTATGTTGATGTCGCTGAAATAATCGCTGTTTCTCAAGGAATTCTGCAGTGCCGTGATGTCCGACAGGGTGAAGGGGTCTCCCCTCTCTATGCGGACGAAGCGTTGCAAAAAGGCGGGATCAAACGTGTCCTGCTCGAAGCTCACCTCCCCGAAGCGGTACCTTGCCCCTGTGTCGAAATGGAGTATGACCCTGGCGCTGTTTTTTTCCGGGTAGACCTCGAGGCGGCTCAGCGCAAACCGGGCATCGAGGTAGCCGCGGTTCAGGGCCAGATCCAGCAGCGCCTTTTTCCCCTCCTCGTACCGGGAATGTATCAGGGTATCCCCCACCTTCACGGGAAAATCACCCGCCAGTTTTTTAAACTCACCGTCCTCTTCCCCCGGGCCCGTCAACAAGAGATCAAGCTCTGTTACCGTCACGGCAACCCCCGGGTCGATCACGTACCTGGCATGCCAGACAGCATCTTCTCGTTTCAAATCTTTACTGACTGACGGGTTGTAATAGCCGAAGGGCTGGAGGGCCGACTGGATCTCCTTCTCCGCCCTCCCGTGGAGTCTCCTGACGATCCCGTCAGTGAGAGCGGGGTCGGTCTTCTGCTGTTCCAGGCTCAGGTATTTCATGACGTTTTCCAGAAGGGGACCCGTAATCCCTTCTACCGTTACCTTTACGGACACCGATGCAAGTGCCCTGCCTGGGCAACAAAAGAGGGCGAGAAGGAGAACGAGGATCAGTCCGCTTCCCGCACCCGTCTTTGAGAGGGACGATTTTTCTTCTCTCATCGGTGTTCTTCCCCTGTCGTTCAAAAAGAAATCAAGAGACAGATCAGCCTTTGCTGCTGACGCTATTATTGTACCCTTTCTTCCCGAGAAATGAAGGGAATGACCGATTGCCTGGCTCGGTATGGGCCTGGTTCGGGCCGGGGAGCATGGCGGTGGAGTTTTCACGAAGGAAGGATCGCCCTCATCTCCGGTGATGGCGGGCGCAAAAAGGGGGGAGCGAACGCTAAACCGAGGCATTTACGGAGCTGGCGGGGATAACGATACAGAGCCTTCCGTCAGCTTAGATAAGACACCGGCCCGCAGATTGGGGCATCCGGAATTGGAATTGCCGGGAAACCCGTTGCAAAATCGTCGGGAGCCAGCTTAGCTCTCGCCCCCCTCGCTTGCGAGAAGCTCCTCAGCTTCCTGCCTGGCTGCGACAGCTTCAAGTGCCGCCAGCTCCGCTTCGGCGATCTGAACGAGGGCCAGCCCGTACATCTTTTCGGCGTATGCCTCTGCCTTTTCCGCCTTTGCCACGGCCCTTTCGATGCTTATTTTTTCATGCTTGGCGGAAATGCTGGACTTGAGCTCTACGACTCTGGCTTCTATTTTTTCCTTCGTTTCGGACACTTTGCTGTAGAATTTGTCCCGGGCTTTTCCGGCCGCCTCTTTTTGCGTGTCCAGGTTACTCCGTGCCTCCTTTATTTTCCGTTCGATATCGGACCTGGCCTTCGTGGCGGTTGATTCGACGTCTGCCTTTGCCTGTTCGATGTGGGTGTGGGCGTGTGATATTTTTTCCTGAAGGCTGACCTTGAGCTCCTTTACCCTGTCTCTCATCATGTCTTTCTCCTTTTGTCCATTCTCGTCCATTTGTGCGCATTTATAAGATGCTGAAAAAGTGCCGCTGTTGCATGCAAAAGCCCATCGTTTTCAGGCGGAACCGGGGTAGGCCTGTGCGGATATTTTTCGCTACCTGGTTGATATACAGGGAAATTTCGACCATAATACAGAGACATAACCAACAGATGTGTCTTTTCTGCGGTACGAGAGCACCTTCGTTATAAAAACCGAAAGGAGAGTGTTATGAAGAAAACAGCCCGGGTTCTTACCGTGCTCGTCATTATCGGCTCCCTGATAAGTTTCGCCTTTGCCGGTGATGCCCTGGATGAGGTGAAAAAGAAGGGGGTCCTCGTTGCGGGAGTGAAGTTCTTTACGCCGCCCTTCGGGTTCATCGACATGGATACGGGTGAGGTGGTGGGTTATGACGTCGACTTCGCAAGGGCAATTGCGGAGAGGCTCGGCGTTACGCTCAAGCTCAAACCCGTTACCTCTGAGAACCGGATCTCCAGGCTCATCGATGGAGAGGTCGACTTGATCGCCGCAACGATGACCCGGACCGCTGACAGGGAGCGAATCATCGATTTCAGCAGTACCTACTTTCTCACCGGCCAGTCCTTCCTGGTGAAGAAAGGTTCGGCCGTTTCCCTGAAAGACCTCGAAAAGAAGAGGATCGGGACGGCAAAAGGGTCGACCTCCGAGCTGAACGCGAAAGATGCGCTGCCCGGCGCTACCATCCTCACTTTCGAGGACTATTTTCAGGCCGGCCAGGCGTTGCTGAAAGGGGAGGTGGACGCCGTGACGACTGACGAGCCGATACTGGTAAGCATACTCGGAAAACTCCCCCCCGGGGAGTACGAGATCCTCCCCGTGCGCATATCAGAGGAACCCTACGGTCTCGGGATCAGAAAGGGGGAGACGCGGCTTCTTGATTTCGTAAACAGCGTGCTCCTCGATTTGGAAAAAAGCGGCGAAGGGGAGAGGATTTTCAAGAAGTGGTTTACACCGAAAGCGCCAGAGGCTGAGCGGGCAGGCGGGGTGGTTGTCCGCAAGACGGGTGTCGATTCGCGGGTTCTTGTCATGCCACTCAAGGGTGTCTTCGAAAAGGATGCAGATGTCTCGGTATACGACCCCCGGGGAAATGTGGTTGCAACGGGGAAGGTGATAAACGTCTATTCGGATGAGATTTACGTGGACGTGGAAAAGGCCAAGGCTGTTGCCGTGGCCCCCGGGTTCGTCGTGGGCATGAACGTTACCGACGAGGAGGCCAGGGACATTATCCTGAAAAGGCAGGATCTGCTGAAATCGGTCACCGAGGAGATAGGCAGGGAAAAGGAATCACTGCAGGCGGAGCTGAAGAAGGAGACGGAAGAGGATAGGAAGCAGAGGGAAGAGATCTACAAGAAGCAAATGGATACGGAAAAGAGGAGGATGGAGCTGCAGTACCAGTATGACCGGGATCGATACTACCATTACTACGATGACCGGTACTACCGGTATCGGCGCAGGTAGGAAGCTCCCGGCATACAGGGCGGCCCTCAATGGAGGAATGGCCCATGATAAAACCGCGCAGGCTCCTTGTGGCGGTGGCAATTGGCCTTGTCCTGGCGGCGGCTGGTTGCGCCTCGCGTCAGAGGTCCTACTCCGGGTTCCTGGGGGAATATCCCCCCTTCAGGAAGGGGCCCGAAGGCGGTGCCGACCTCGTCTACATCAGGGAAGGGACCGACTTTAAAAAGTATACCAAGGTCATGGTGGACCATGTAGTCTTCTGGTTGAAGAAGGATGCCGATTACCGGGGTATCCACCCCGACGAGATGGCGGAGCTCTCCAACGCTTTTCACCGGGCGCTGGTGGAGGCACTGGGGAATGCATACCCCCTCGTCGATGAACCGGGCCCCGACGTATTCAGGCTTCGTATAGCCGTCACCGACGTGGTGGCGAGCAAACCCGGGGTAGACAGTGTTTCAACGATCATGCCCGTCGGCCTGGCCATCACCACCATAAAAAAGGGTTCGTCGGGCAAAAGCGCGGGTGTCGGAGAGGCATCCATGGAGGCGGAGATCCTCGACTCCCTGACAGGTGAGCGGCTCGCGGCGGCGATCGATACGAAAGCCGGGGGAAAGCTCGAGGGCATGACCAAGTGGGGTCCCGCAGAGGGGGCCTTCCGGTTCTGGGCCGGGAGGCTTCGGAAGTGGCTGGATGAGCAGCACGGTTTTAAGTAGGAG
>JBFFNJ010000087.1:0-8619 GCA_041563215.1 Candidatus Deferrimicrobia bacterium
AGATGAAGAAGGGAGCACCGAAGAGGGCCGTAATCGCGCCGATGGGCATTGCTCCCGTAGGGAGGACCGACCTGGCGATGACATCGGAAACCACGAGAAAAGAGCCACCCAGGAGAAAACTGCCGCAGATGACCCACCCGTGAAGCGACCCCGTAAATTTCCTGACCACGTGGGGTATGATCAGCCCTACGAACCCGATGAGGCCCGAAATGGAAACGACGGCCCCCGTCTGAAATGACACTACCACAAAGAGGATCGTCTTGAACCTTTCAACCTCGAGGCCGCTCTGAAGGGCAGTTTCATCGCCTAGAAGCATAATGTCCAGCCCCCGGGCCATGAGCAGCAAAACGCACGTCGAGACCAGAACGAGCGGGAAAAGGAACCGAACGCTGCCGGGCGTGGCATTGGAAAGGTCTCCCATGAGCCAGAACAGGGCACCGGGGATCCTGCCCGGAGGTATGACGGATATCAGCAGGAGAATGATGGCATTCATGAAGGCCGCAACGATTACCCCCGTCAGGATGAGCCTTCCCCTTGACCTCTTCCCGGCAACACCGGCAAGTGCGTAAACGGCAAAAGCCGAGATTGCCGCTCCCAGAAATGCGAAAAGGGGGAGGAAAAACCCTCCCGACACGTTCCGGGAAACCATGAAGGAGAGGACGGCACCGACGGCGGCTCCCCCCGATACCCCCAGAATATATGGGTCGGCAAGAGGATTTCCCAGTACCGTCTGGAAGATGGAACCGCACACGGCGAGAGAACCGCCGGCAAGAAGGGCGAGAATCATCCTCGGTATCCTGAGTTCGAGAACCACCCGTGCTCCCGGGGTCCCGCCCTTTCCGAGCGTGAGAAAGGAGACGATACCGTTCAGCACCTCACGGGTGCCGACCCGGTAGGGACCTACGAAAAGATAGAGCAGTGAGGCAGAGATAAAAATACCCAGGGAGACGAGAAAAAAGATTTTCTGATTCTTGTTCAACATTACCTGGCCCTGTTCAAGATATCCTCGATTTCACGCATACCCTGAAACAGGCGCGGCCCCGGCCTCGTATAGATATCGGGATCCACGGCGATGACTTCGATCCGTTCCTCTCCCGCTATGTCCCTTACCCTCATAAGCTGGCCGTCACCCACTCCCCCCCCCATAGAGGTTACCGCGAAGATCATATCCGGAGAGAGGGAGAGAATGCCCTCTACACCGAGCCGCGGATAGGATATGTCAAAATTCTCGACCACGTTTATTCCCCCAGAAAGGTGGATCATCTCATTGATAAAGGTGTCCTTCCCGGCTGCGATCATGGGGCTCCGGGAGACGAGGAAGAGAACCCGGGCCCCTCGCCCGCTTCCCCTTCTCTTAAGTTGCAGAAACTCCCCTCTGATTGATTGGATCTTCGCAAACACATCGGCTGACGCGCCGGAAAGACAGGCGATCTTTTCCATGGAGTCCAGTATTTCCTTTATATTCCGAGGGTTTATCACAAAACTGGGTATCGAGGCCGCTTCGAGAAAATCGACAACCCGGCGCGGATTGCCATCTTTTGTTGCGATGATCAGGTCCGGGTCCAGGGAGATAATCTTCTCGACGTCGACGTCATTTATACCCCCCACCTTCTCTATCTTTTTCGCCTCCTCGGGGTAATTGCAGAATCTCGTCACTCCCCTGATGAGTCCCTGCGCCTCAACGAAAAAGAGGATCTCCGTGATATTCGGGGCAAGGGAGACGATGCGGCGGTAGCTACCGCAGCGAAACGTCCTGCCGCGAACGTCCACAACGTGTGTATCCCCCCCGGCATAAGCAACACCGGCAAGGAGGAAAAGGGATAAGACGTTGAGCCAGGAAATGTATTTTTGTCCGGTCATAGAGCGGCACACGCCAATCCTGCCCCATATCCCGTCCAGGATTCTAACGAGCAAAGTATAAACCGCAACGAGCGGCACCCATAGGATAAGGACGATTTTTTATCCTAAATCATAGATTTGGCCATTGCGCTATGTCAACCCGGCACCCCACCCTTTACAGGGCTATGGAAAAAGGATAGACTTATTAAATTAATTTTCCCGGTAAGGGTATGTCTCCAAAAAAGAAGAGGATCATCGTACAGTTTCTTCTCAACCTGGCGGCATCGGTATTCATCGGAATATCGGTGTACGGCATCATCATCTACTGGGATCAGCCCAAAAGCGTGTCCCCTCTTATGTCCGTCGGGCTCGGCATCCTTGCCCTTTTGTGTGTCTTTCTCATCATGTATCTGGGTTCTACCCTGGACAAACTGGATACCATTATCTCCCGCGACAACAAAGAGAGCAATTGACAGGGTATGGAAAACGCGGGAAGGCAATCAGTTATCTTCCGGGGTGCTCATTGATTCGTCCCCGGGATTTGCGTCACCATCGGACGAGAAATTCATCTGTTCGATGAATTTTTCAGAAAAGCGACTGTTGCCACCCAGGTGCATGACAGACACCTTTTCGACAAAATCCTTCGCCCTTTTCATGCCTTCACTCTCGACCAGGGAGAGGTAGGCGCCCTTCAGGGAGGTATTTCCCGCCTTGATGACCTTCTCCTTAAACCCCGGGGGGAAAATTCCCGCCCTGATCAGGTCATGCTCCTCCGTACCTTTCCCGAAAGCACCCGACACATAAACCCTTTCCACATCGAAAGGATAGAGGTCAAGCTCCTCCAGGGTGGTCTCAAGGGCTGCCCGTATTGCACCTTTCGCTGCCTGGAAGTTCCTCACGTCACGCTGGCCCAGGTACACGGGGCTGCCTCCCCTCCCGGGAATATACAGGAGAAAAGCCCGTTCCCCGTCGATTTCCGTGAGCCGCCAGAGCAGGGACTGCGGGGCTATCCCCCGTGCCTCGGCGGGAGACAGCAGCCTCCCGTCGGGGGTGAGAAGCCCGAGTGAGAGAAGGAGTGATACGAGCGACACGATACCGCTTCCCGATATGCCATCGGGCTCTCCCCCCCCGATGACTTTGAGCACGAGCTCTCTATCGAAGGAACACCCCGTTACGGCCCCCGTGACGGCAAGCTTCCCGCATTTTATCTCGGCCCCTTCAAAAGCCCCGCCGCTGGGAGCGGAGGCGGCGATCCATCTCTTGCCCTTTCGAAGGAGGATCTCTGTGTTGGTCCCGATATCGATGAGTAGAGCCGGTGCCCCGGTCTCGTCCAAGGAAAGGGAAATAGCTCCTGCCACGAGGTCTCCCCCGATGAAGGCGCCCGGTGCGGGATAGATGAGGATACACCCCATGACGCTCATCGACAGGGGGATGGAGTCAGAAAGCAGCAACGTGTCGGTAAGGGGTGGGCTGAAAGGAAACGCTGAGAGGCTCTCCAGTGACTTCCCCAGGAGGGAGTGAACGATGAATACATTCCCCGAAAGGGCGCAGGCAACGACATTTTCCCTTGTGGCACCGACCCTGGCAACCAGGTTTGCTATCGCCCTGTCGATGCTCGCGATAAGGGCCTTCCTGAGGTTTTCCCTGTTCCCATCGCTTTTGACACCGTATGAGATTCTCGAGATAATGTCCGTTCCGGCACTGACCTGGCGGTTCATCTCGCGCGTCTCTGCCTTCACCGCTCCCTCTTTCAGGTCCACGAGGATGGCCTCTATCGTCGTTGTCCCCGCATCCACGGCCACTCCCAGAACGGGGTCCGGAACTTTCCCCAGAAATACCCTTTGCTCTCCAGCCTTGAAAACGTAATTCCCCTCCTCGATCGACTGGAGGGTAAAGGAAGGCCTTTCAAAAGCAGGATCTGCAGACCAGCCTGCAGGGTGGGCCCTGCCCTCGGTCAAGACCTCGATCTCCATGTCTTCACCGATTGTCGTCTTGCAGGCCAGGCGCAGCCCGGCTTCAGCTCCCTCATCCCCCAGGATCCTCTTTTCCACCTCCCCGGGGTCGCCGGCACCCCGGAGGATTCTGACGAGACACCTCCCGCAAAACCCCCTCCCGGAGCATAGAGTCTCGATGAACAGGCCGTTTTCAAGGAGAACGTCGGTGAGCGACATCCCCTCTTTCGCCTCAACTTCCTTTCCGCCGGGATAAATTTTGACTCTTACGGCCATTACCTGTTTCTTTCGACGATATACCGTGTGAGGGAGACCAGGGCTTTCTTGGCCTTCGAGGAGGGTATGCCATCAAGATAGGTGACTGCCTTCTCAACGAAAAAACGGGCTCTTTCCCGCGAGTAATCGATCCCGCCATTGCTGATGACCATCTCGATGATCCCATTGAGAACTTTGGCGTTCTTTTCTCTCCTGAGGAGCCCGACCATTCTTGCCCGGTCTTTCCGTGAGCAGGTTGCAAGGGTATATATGAGGGGGAGGGTTATCTTTCCTTCGATGAGATCCTGCCCTCTTTTCTTTCCCGTCTCCCCTTCGTATCCGAGATAATCGATTATGTCGTCAATGAGCTGAAACGCTATCCCTGCGTTTTTCCCGTATTCATAGAGGGATCTTCTCGTTTTGCTGTCGCCCTTGGCTATGACAGCGGCAGTTTCACTTGCCGCCGATATGAGGGAAGCCGTTTTATTGAAAACGATCTCGAGGTAGGCGTCCTCTGAAATATCAGGGGACGAGCTGCTGGTCAACTGGAGTACCTCTCCCTCGGACAGCTGGACCAGGGTCCTGGAAAAGATGCCGAGAAGGTCGAGATCTCCGTCTTTTACCATGATTTCCGAAGCCCTTGCGAAGAGAAAATCACCGACGAGGATGCTTATCTTGTTACCGAACAGGGAGTTGGCGCTCTCCTTCCCCCTTCTCATCGGGGCGTTGTCGACGACGTCGTCGTGGAGGAGAGAGGCGGTATGCATGTACTCGGTTACACAGGCAAAATCAATCGCCCTCCGGCCCCGATACCCGAGTGCCCGCGCGCACAAAAGGAGTATCGCGGGCCTGAACCGTTTTCCTCCGGATATGGTTATGTATTCTCCCACCAGGGGAACGAGGGCGGCATTCGAGGCAAGGTTTTCCATCAGGGCCTTTTCGACCCTTTCCATGTCGGATCCTATGTAGGCATACGCATCGCGAACATTCATGCTCTTGAACTCTCAGAGATAGTATATTTTAAATTACGTCACTGTCAATTGTCCTCCTCCCGGCCCCCCGGCCTGAAACCTTTCCCGATCAGGTAAACCTCGAAGGACTCTTTCCGTGTTGCTCCGGGCCGCCGCCTCGAAGCCGATTCGAAGACCTTTTTCATCTCACGCAAAAGCTCCCCGGTATCGGGACCGTCGAAGACCTTCGCAAGGAAGTTCCCCTCCCGCCTGAGAACTTTCCCGGCAAACCCAAGGATACCCGACACCAGCTCCACGGACCTTGCATGGTCAGTAAACTTGACCCCCGTCGTATTCGGAGCGGCATCGGAGATCACCCCGTCTACCTTCCCACCGGCGAGTTTAAGGACATATCCGGCACAGCCATCATCCATGACGTCACGGTTTAGGAAATGAAAGTTTTCGCTCCGTATGGTGCAATCGTCGAGGATATCGATGCCGATAACCTTTCCCTTCGGGCCGACAGCTTCGAGGGCGACCTGAGACCAGCCTCCCGGGCTGCATCCCACATCAACCAGCACGTCTCCCCTCTTGATTATTCTGGCTTTTTCGTTTACCTGGATGAGTTTATAGGCCGCGCGGGATAGGTACCCTTCATCCTTCGCTCTCCGGTAATAATGGTCTTTCCTCCTGTACTTTTTCACTTTCCTTCACACCCAATTTTCTTCCGGGCATGCGCAAAATCCCACTCCTCCCCGCGGTTGTGGCACTTTCTGCAGTCTTTCTCCCCGGGGACAATGAGTTTCCTGGTCGGATGTCCCTCGCCGGGACCGTGGCACTCCTCACACCCCACTCCCTCGAGCTCACTCCTTTCGTCCCCACGGGGCCGATACCCCCCTTCCCCGAATCCCGTCGTGTGGCACACCAGGCAATCGGGGTTCATCTCCTCCCCCCGGACGGCAAGGGTCTCAAAGGCCCCTGAATGGGGCCGAGATAACCACCGCTCGCTCCGCTCGGCGTGGCAATCTCTGCAGTAGGAGAATCCCCGGTACCCCCCACCACCGGGCAAATCATGCCGCAGGCTCCTGATTTTTTCCCTGTATGCAGAAAGGAGGGCTTCCATCTTTTCTTCCCCCGCTACGCCCGCGTCAAGGGAGAACCTTTCAAAAAGGACCCCTGCTTCCTTCTCCCTTCCCACCATGCCCACATCCCCGCCCTTGGGGGAAAGAGAGAACCCTGCAAGGGGGGCTTTCGCCCCGCCCTCCCCCCGGAGCGTGACTTTTCCCACATACCTCCCCCGGTCAGGAAGGGAGAGGATAATACTCTTTCCCTCCACAACGGGGTTGCCATGGGGCCCTGCGTGTGCGCTCAAAAAAACCGCGGGGACAACGAGGGAACGGGCGAGCAATCTCTCTTTTCTTTCCGGCATGTGGCTTACAATGACGAAAAGATCAGCCTCTCCCCCCCTCTCTCTCCACAGATTTTCCAGCTCCGCCCGGGGCTCTTTCACCTCGAGGCCGGCCCAGGTCCTGTACTCCTCCTTTATGAATTCCTCGGCTACCACGCCCGTTACCAGAATATCGACGCCAGACTTCCTGATCTTCTTCGAGCCCTTGAATATTCTTTCTCCCTGCCTGTAGAGGTTGAGCTGTACCGCCTCGATTCCCCCCGCACGGCATAACGAGCCAAGCGTCCCGACCCCGACTTTGAGGTCGAGCTCTCCGGGAACGAAGATGTCGTAACCCATCTCCTTCAAGCCCGCAAAAAAGGTCTCCCCTTTCAGGGTAAGGTGGGGAAGGGAAGCGTTTTTCTTCCGGTCGGGCGAGTAGAGCATATCTCCCCCGTCGACGAGGAGGAAATTGCCTCCCTTTTCCTTTTCCCGGTCCAGGACCGTTTTTCTCCTGGCAAGACCGCCAAGCCTGCCCTCCTTTCACCCGCAGGGGTACAGTTCTCCCCGCACGCTCTGGGTAAAAAGGATGGTGAGATCCTGGCTCTTTCCGGCACAGACCTGAGAAAAAAGAAAGAGAGACAAGGAGATGAAAACAATGTTCAAACGTCTCATCCAAGCATCTCCGAAAGCTTTCTCACGTTCCGAACGGGAACCAGTTCCACTCCATTCACGCCCCTGTGAGAGGACGCATGCTGGGTGTCGGGCACAAGGATCCGCGAAAATCCCATCCTGGCGGCCTCCCCGATCCTCTGGGCGGGTAGCTGGACACCCCTCACCTCGCCGCCGAGGCCCACCTCTCCAAATGCGGTCATGTTCTGCGGCACGGGAACCTCGCGGACACCGGACAGTATGGCGAGCACGACGGCAAGATCCGACCCCGTCTCATCTATCTTGAACCCCCCTGCCACGTTCAGATAGATGTCTGAGCTGAACAGTTTCACCCCGCAATGCTTCTCGACGATGGTCGAAAGAATCTGGGACCGGGACAGGTCGAGCCCCACCACCACCCTTCGCGGTACGGGGAGGTAGGTTTTGGCAACCAGGGCCTGGACTTCGATCATTATCGTCCGTGAACCGTGGAGGGCGGGATACACCACCATGCCCGGAATCTCGCCATGATTCCGTCCCGAGAAGACTCCCGACGGGTCTGGTATCTCCTTCAGGCCATCCTCTTTCATCTCGAAAATGCCCACTTCCGATACGGAGCCGAACCTGTTTTTCACGGACCTGAGTATCCGGTACTGGTGACCCTTATCCCCCTCGAAATAGAGCACCACGTCGACCATGTGCTCCAGAAGCTTCGGTCCCGCTATCGCCCCTTCCTTGGTAACGTGCCCCACCAGGAGCAGGGGTATCCCCCGCACCTTCGCATGATTGATGAGGAGAGCCGATGACTCCCTGACCTGCGACACGGAGCCGGGAACCCCCTGGGCGAAATCGGTAAAAAGGGTCTGTATGGAATCTACCACCACCATCTTCGGGTCCAGCTTCTCCATGACGCCAGTGATCGCCTCGACGTTGGTCTCGGAGAGGAAGTAGAGGATATCCCCCCTGACGCCCAGCCTCCTCGCCCGCATCTTCACCTGCCTCTCCGACTCTTCGCCGGAGACGTAGAGGACGCTGTGCCCCTTTTCCTCGAGGGCCGATGATGCCTGGAGCAGGAGGGTCGACTTTCCGATTCCCGGGTCCCCCGCAACGAGGATGCAGCTACCCCGGACCAGGCCACCTCCCAGGACCCTGTCGAACTCTTGAATGGTGGAATTGAGCCTATCGGCTTCCTCAACGGATATGCTCGCCAGAGGAGCCGCTTTCCCTCCCGACGCTCCCCTTCTCTGCCGGCTCTTCCCGGCCTTTTCCACATCAACCTCATGCAGGCTTCCCCACGTCTCACACTGCGGGCACCTGCCGAGCCAGCCCGGCGAAACGTATCCGCACTCAACGCACTCGAAATTTACTTTTTTTCTCGCCAAGCCCGATCCACCTCTCTTAAAAGCTCCGGAATCGCCACGGACCCCCCCGCGGTGATCCTCTTTATATCCTCATACTCGGGAACCGCCCGTTTCCATCCGTCGGGATACTCGATGACTTTTACGGCCACGGGGCCGTAGGCGGTCTCGATATTTTCGACAGACCTTTTGAGCTTCACCCTTCCCGCCTCGGTAATCCTGACACC
>JBFFNJ010000088.1:0-8566 GCA_041563215.1 Candidatus Deferrimicrobia bacterium
AGGTCGTCGAAGGGAAGTTCCACCTTTCGGATGAAGAGGTCGATGTCTGAAATGAGCAAGCCCGCCCGCTGCCTCTTTCGTTCGCTTCCGTTCAGTGTCTTGAGGAACCTCTCCAGCATCGGTATCTTTGCCCGGGAAATCAGCTCCAGCAATGGCGACCGTGACTCCTGCTCCTCCACCTTCTCCCGGTCGCCGCCGTTTAGGGACCGCAGAAATTCACGGATCCGTTCTTCCCCCTCGGGGGAAAAGACCTCGTCTGCAACCTCTGACGAGGCCACCAGGGAAGCCGTTCTCTTTCCCGGTGCTCCCGAGAACTCCCAGGCCTGAAGGCTTCTCCCGCATATGGTAATCAGCATCTCGCCCAACCTACCGCCTCATGACGCGAATATCGGGGGAACGGAGATTGCCCCGTATCCTTATCTTCACATTATATTCATTTTCCGGCTTTATTTTCAAAAGGTTAGAAACGAGAGGGGAAATATTTCTTCCCCTTGCCTCTATGTCGACCGAGCTCCTTCCCCTCATCAGGTAGTCGGACACGGTCCCCGCGAAGTCGAATGTGGAGGCAAGCAGGGTCGCGGTGCAGTCCTTGAAGTAGAGGCTGTGGTCCTTGAAGATGACTTTCCCCGAAAGCCCCGATATTTCCAGGTCCATGCCATACTGGCCCGTTACCGTCAGGTAGTCGAAGGCAAACGCTCCCCTTCCGTCCACCGAGATCGGCCCGGAACCCTCCGCGGCGATCTTATCGAGGGTAAAGTCCAGCTTTCTGGCGAAAAAAGAGGGGAGCTGCCGCCTCTTTTCGGGGGAGAAACTGAAGTCGCCCCCCGACAGGGAGAGGGAGGTAAGATTTCTCGAGAGAAGGGCGCTTACGTCATTCTCCTGGGGGTCCCGCACGGTGAGCCTTATGGGTGCTTCCCCGAAGATATCGCTGAGCTTGATACGGAAATCCACCTTCGGAAAGGTCAGAACATCCGTTTCCCCTGGTCCCTTGAGCGTGACATCTTCAAGGGTAATCCTGAGGGGGAGCCCCTTCGATACGCTCCCTGCTTCAAGCTGATATCCCGTCCCCTCGAGTATCCTGTTCACCTCTCCCGTGATGGTGCCCCCGGAGAGAGTGAGAAAGAAGACGAGGTAAAAGAGCAGCGTGAAGACGGTAAGGCCGGCTGCTATGTAGAGGAGTATCTTTCTCACCGAACGTTAGGCTTTTCTGCGCCATCTCGGCAATCTGGAGCGCAGGAAGAAAAAGACGGCGGAGCCAAGGATCAGCACCGTGTCCCAGCCCACGCTGCGGCCGAGGGGGCGCCTGCCGTTTACGGTGCACCCGGATTCGTCTTGGGGCTGGGGAGGAAAGGCGGGTGCGGGCGTTGAGATCGCAAAGATATGGTTTTCACCGGAGCCCGTGTCGATCCCGGACCATGCAACGACGGCTTTGCCCGACGTAAAGTAGGCCAGGGCGGAGCGGTCGAACATGTCCAGGGGCTCGGGAAGGTCTACGAGGGAGACGGGTTTCTGGTTTTGCGCGATAGTAAAAAGCCCCCCGGAAAATAGGGCCGATGCGAAGGTCAGCCCCGTTCCCCCGCCTCCCGTGCCGGATAAGTGGATCCTGTTCTCCGTGTCCGACAGGATCACCGGGTTGGAGAATTCGATTCCGAGCGGGGTGGGCGGACCGGCAAATATCTGATCGGGGTCGACGAGAGGGCTCCCGTCCCTGGGCGCTAGGTCAGGATTTATGTTTGCAAGGTAGAGGGTACCCGGGGCGAGTGGATCTGCGCTTTCTGTCGCGGAAAGGTAGATGCTGTTCGACGAACTGATGGAGAGCCAAGGAGCGGTGAACGAGCCGGACTCCTGACCGAAGATCCTGGTCTTCGGGATGAGGATTTTTCCCGGGACATCCGTGCTGTCGAAGTCGGCCATTGCGTAATGGGCGATCGAATTTCCCGACCCGTCGTTCCCGGCCCAGATGGCGTGAGCATTGTTCAAAGGATCGGCTTTTACGGCGAGCTGGGGTGTCGTCCCGGGGCTGTCCAGCAGGATGCTGAAAGCGGGGCTGGTGAAGTCGTTGAAGGGAATGGACGCGTAGAGCAGGGAGCCGGTGTTGTCGTAGAGAAGGTGCAGGTTGCCCGTGCTGTCTGAAGCCGAAGACAGCGATGTCACGCTCCCTGCGGGGACAACGGGCACGGCCTGTACGTTCTCCACCGATGGCTGCAGGGTATCGTTGTCCAGGTTCGGGTTTATCAGGGCGAAGTAGACGGTTCCGTCGCCGATGAAGGCGACCCCCGCCTTCTTTTCGCCATTGTCTGAGAGGGGAAAGATCGAGGGTGAGCGCCCGTCGCTGTATGCGGGAACCGTGAGGTCAACGAGGGTGATGTCTTTCAAACGCAGCGTATCTCCCGTCAGCGTGTCGCTGCTGAAATCCGCCGAAGCGTCGATGGGGACATAGTAAACCTTGAAGGGGGGATTCCCGTCGGCGGACCGGATGAAGGCGAGGTGAAAGACGTTCCCGTCGAGGTAACCCGATGTTTGAAAGAAGTTCCCCGGCAGCCCGCTGTTTTCCGTTACGTCCACCGGGGACTCGCACCATCCCGCCGTCGTATGCAGGAGGATGGAGAGGGTAAAGGTGGCCGCTGCAAAGGCTTTTGTCAGGGAATCCGCAAATCTCAGCAATGGTGACCTCTCGATAACCTCAAGATATTATTATCTATACTTTTTCCGATCAATTTGCAACACGATAAATTTCAAACACCTTTTTCCCCTCGCGCAGGAGCTTCGATTCCATTCTCACGTTCGTGTCGTCGATGGAGCCTTTTACGGAGACGGAGAAAACGGTGCTGCTTGCCGTGATGACGTCCCGTATCCGTGTCTGCTTGTATAACTCTTCGAGGGAGGAGGATACCTTGGACAGGTCCTCGGCTTTTTCGAACGGGTTCTCCAGCCGGTACTCCATGATCTCCTCGACGGCAGAGCGGTCGATCAACGACTCGAACGCGGGATCCTCACCCCGTGCAAGGCAGATGAGGATGGTATCGGGTGCCGTGTTGATGTTGATCTTTCCGCTGCCATGGACGGTCACGTAAGGGTAGAGAGCGCGGAAAGTCTTTTCGTCTACGCCCCTGATCAGCTTCAGTTCATACACGGAGTCGAAAAGGTCGTTTTTTGCCCCGAAGGCGGGCTCCCGGGTCTGGTAGTAGGAGGTTTCCGCGCCGCCGATGCGGGGGGTATCGTCTGCGTCGAGCCAGTCGAGAATGGCATCGGTCAGTGAAATGTCGAGCTCGAGGCGCTCGAGAAGGGCGTCGAAGATGGCCACCATCTTGGCGTTTTCCGATATGCCGTTGGGCAGGATAAGGGAGTTCATGTTGATCCTTCTCTCCTCGTCGACGACCACCACTTCCGCATTTCCTTCGCCGAAGGTGATCGGCGGGGAAGGGCGTGACCATATCTCGTCGAGCGTGTCGTACTCGTTCATGTTCCGGTCTTCTCTCAGTGCGATGATTGCCGCTTTGATCCCCGCGTCGGCGAGGTAGCGCGATTTCGCCTTCTCCTCGAAGCGCGTGGCCAGCTCGGCGTCTTTCGATGAGAGCGTCGCTGTCGACAGGACGGTTGCGGTTACCAGTCCCAGGACCATGAGGGCAAGGACAATGGCGATCCCGTCCTTTTTTCCCATATCGGGCAGCTTCGAGCACATCACCTTCTCCTCCCCGAGTTCCAAAACCTGCTTACCTCTTTCGTCAGGCCGATGAAAAATTCTTTTTTCACAGAACCGCCGTCGGTGAATGCGATGGAGACGGCGATCCTGTCCGGCAATTTCAGTTTGCTTTCCGCCTCCCACTCCTCGTCCTCGGTATCCTCCCCCGTTACGGCGAGGATTCTGAAGGAGGATATGCCGGTGAGCAGGGTCTCGCTCATCGAATCCCCGTAGGCAGGCACCTGGGGGTTTGGCTCGATCTCCCTCACGATGAAGATGTTTCCATCGTCGTCGATCCCCGGCTTGTAGGCAACCCTGATGATGTCCGTCGCCCCGGGGTCGACAGAGACGAACTGGTGGGAGAAGGATACGAAGGAAAGCTCCGATACGCTCTCTCCCGCCATGTTCCTTTCGGTGAGCGAAAAATTTGAATAGGGAAGGTCCCTCGAGTAGAAGGCTCCCGTAACGTCGCCCGAGAACTGGTTCATGAACAGCACGATCTGCCGGTACTTTTCCGAATAGCGGTTGAGGGCAGCGGCGGATCCCGTCAGTCCTGAAAACGACGTGTAGAGGATCATCGTCAAAAGAGCCGTGATGGCAAGCGCCACCAGCACCTCGACCAGGGTGAAGCCGCCCCTGTTTGACCTCTCCGTCATCTTTGCGCCAGCCCGGCAAAGGTTATCGATTTGCTGTTCCCCTCGACCTCGTAGAAGAGCGTGACGTTGACTTCTAGGGCGTCGGGGTGGGGCGTCTCGGTTACCTGAACCTTGTAGGTGTACGAAAAACCCTCACCCTCTATCTCGCCCGTGCGGATTCCCGTGTCGGGAAAGCCCGCCAGCTCCTCGTTCAGCAATTTTTCCCCCTCCGCCAGCGCCTCCAGCCTGTCCATTACCGACCGCTCGATAGATATGGAGTTCGAATTGATGTTGAAGGTCAGGAAAAGGGTGAGCGAGACGATGGCGAGGGCCACGAGAACTTCCAGGAGGGAAAAGCCATCACATCTTTTCAGTAAGGGTTCCATCGGTTATTTCCACCCTGCCGGTAAACGGGTTGATTGTTATCGTGTGGGACTTTTTCTCCTCCTTTTCCTCGACGACGATGAGGGTTCGGGGAATATATCCCATGGCGGAAACGGGGATTTCGGCGTCCTCCGATACGTAGTTCTTGCCGAAATTCGTGGTTACCGAGGTAATGGACAAACTGTCGGGCACCTTCAGGCTCCAGCGCTTCGTGAGCTCCCCTTCATCCGCGGGGCGGTATCCCTCGATGGTTCTCTCGGATATACGCACCGCGATCCTGCCCTCCTGCGACGCGAACAGCGCATCCTCCAGCATCGATTCTACGTGGGCGGCCAGCTTCCTCATGAACTCCTCCGAAGATTCGGAGGAGACGATCGAGACTTTCGGAAGGGCTGTCCAGAGTATGAGCGATATGATAAAGAGGACAACCGCGAGCTCTATCAGCGTAAACCCGCGGGGGTGGTTACTCATCCATGGACGTGATGTCCGCATCTTCCCCCTCGCCCCCGGGGATCCCGTCGGCCCCGTAGGAGACGATGTCGTAGTTGCCGCGCTCTCCGGGATAGACGTAGATGTACTCAGAGCCCCAGGGGTCCTTCGGGACCCTGTCGATGTAGGCTTCGTTCCGGTAGTTTGCCGGGATCCTTCCTATTTCAGGTTTCGTGACCAGCGCCTGTAGGCCCTGTTCGGTGGAGGGGTAGAAGCCGTTGTCGAGCTTGAAGAGTTTCAGCGCCTGCTCGATGTTCCGTATCTGGAGCTTCACCTGCGTTTTCTTTGCCTCCTCGGTCCGTCCCACGAGCTTCGGAATGACCAGCCCGGCCAGAAGGCCCAGGATGATGATGACCACCATGATTTCGATCAGGGTAAAACCGGCTCTTGCCCAATCTTTTCGTTTCATCGGTCCTCCGATCACCGCAGTATCTGACTGAGGTTCAGAAGGGGGAGCATGACGGATATGACGATAAACGCCACCAGCCCCCCCATTACGAGAATTATAACAGGCTCGATGAGGGATAAGAATCTCTCGAGAAAATTTTCATATTCCCTCTCGAAGGCCTGTGCTGCCTTTTTCAGCATGAAATCGAGATTGCCCGACTCTTCTCCCACGCTCACCATCTGGATCAGTATCGGGGGAAAGATCGGCTCCTGTTTCATCGTCCCCGCAAGGGGGGCACCCTCCACCACCCGTTCCCTCAGGTGCTGGATCCTGTCATGGATAACGGAGTTGCCCGTCGTCCCCGCCGATATCATGAGGGCCTTTTCCATGGTAAGCCCGCTCCGAATCAGTGTCGACATGGTGCTTGAAAATCTCTCCATGGCGACGCAGATGCTGAGCTTTCCAAGGAGGGGGATCTTGAGCTTTATCGCGTCGATCCGTTCCCTCCCCGGGGAGGAGGCATAGTATTTCCCGTAGAGTACGTACGCACCGATAATGGCGAGCGCCAGCAGCCACCAGGCTTTTCCCAGGAAGCCGGAGATGGATATCAGTATTTTCGTTGAAAGGGGAAGCGCCGTGCCGAGGCTGTCGAATATGGTGGTGATTCTCGGCACGATGAAGGTGACCAGGAACACGACGACGAGCGTGGCGATAAGGAGCATCAAAATGGGGTAGGTGAGGGCGCTTTTGATCTTCTCGATGAGCTTTTCCTGCTCTTCGAGAAAATCGGCCAGGGTATTGAGGGAGAGGTCGAGGGTCCCGCTTTCCTCCCCGGCCCTGACGATATTGGTGTAGATGTCGGGAAAGAGCGACGGGAACGGGGAAAATGCCTCTGCAAGACCCTGCCCGCCTTTTATGTCTTCGAGGATCGTCAGGATCAGCCCTCTCAGCCGGGTGTCGTCGGTCTGGTCGGCGATCGACTCGAGCGACCTGGCCGCCGGGACTCCGGCGGATATGAGGGTGGCGAGCTGCCGGGTGAAAATGGTCACCTGGTTCTTCGAAGGGAGGGTCGTCTGGAAGAAACCCCGTCTCCCCTTTTTCTCCCCGATGACCTTTTCCGTGATGTCGATGGGGTAGAAGTCCCTTCCCAGAAGAATCGCCCGGGCGGAAGATGCGGAATCCGCTTCTATTTGCCCCTTTTTTTCGGCTCCACTCTTATCGAGAGCCCTGTAGGAGAAGACAGGCATGGAGATTGATACGTTTAATCCTCTTGTTCTGTTGTGACCCGAAGGACTTCCTCGAGACTCGTTATCCCTGCATAGGCCTTGAAGATGCCGTGCTCCCTGATCGAGGCCATTCCCGATTGCTCTGCTTCGGCCCGTATCGTGTCGGCGTCGGCTTTTTCGGTTATCAGGCGGTTTAGCTTTTCCGTCACCGGCATCACCTCGAAGATGCCGGTCCTTCCCGCATATCCCGTGTTGAAACACTCACTGCACCCCGATGACTTGAAGAGGGCGGGTATTTTATATTTTTTCCCGATGAGCTCCAGCTCCCCCTTGGTCGGGGCATGTTTTTGCTTGCAGTGGGGGCACAGCTTTCGGATGAGCCTCTGGGCTACGACACACTCGACGGAGGAGGAGATGAGAAAGGGCTCGACGCCCATATCGATGAGGCGGGTCACGGCGCTCGGCGAATCGTTTGTGTGGAGCGTGGAAAGGACGAGGTGCCCCGTGAGCGACGCCTGGATCGATATTTCCGCCGTTTCTCCGTCCCTGATCTCACCCACCATGATGATGTCGGGGTCCTGCCTGAGGATCGACCGGAGCCCTCCGGCAAAGGTGAGGTTGATCTTGGGGTTTACCTGTATCTGGCCGACCCCCTTTATCTGGTACTCAACCGGGTCTTCGATGGTAATGATGTTTTTCCTGGACGCATCCAGGCTGCGCAGCGCTGCGTACAGCGTCGTGGTTTTTCCGCTCCCCGTGGGCCCCGTTACCAGGATGATGCCCGTCGTGTTCTTCAGGTATTTTGCAAACAGGCCGAGCTGCCCGCGGGCCATGCCGAGGTCTTTCATTCCCAGGAGGATGCTGGAGCGATCGAGTATTCTCAGCACCACCCGCTCGCCGAAGGATGTGGGGACTATGGAGACACGGATGTCGATGTCTCTCCCGCCGAGCCTCACCTTGATCCTGCCGTCCTGAGGAAGCCTTTTCTCTGCAATGTCGAGGCCCGCCATGACCTTGATCCGCGATATGACCGGCGCGTGAAGACCCCGTGGAAGGGTTACGACGTTGTAGAGCACGCCGTCTATGCGATTTCTCACGACGAACTCTTTTTCGTAGGGCTCAAGGTGGATATCGCTCGCTTTCTGACGGATGGCACGGAAAAACATGGAGTTTGCGAACTTGATGATGGGGGCTTCGTCCTGGCTGTCCAAAAGATCCGGGCTTTCCTCGATCCTCGATTTGAGCTCAAAGATGTCCCCGTCGAGGCCGTTTGCGGCAAGGTAATCACCGTTGTCTGAGGCCAGCTCGTAGGCTTCATCGATGAGTTTTAAAACCTCGTTTGACGGCCTGGTGAGGTATTTCCAGATCCCCGTGAGACGCATCATCTCGTCGATGATCTCCTGAGGGGTCGTCGTGGACACGACGAGCACCATTTTGCCGTTGTCCGTGCAGGGGAGGGCCTCGTATTTCCTGGCGTATCCTATGGGGATATTCTTTATGAGCCCGGCTTCGGGCTTGATGTTCATCTGTCCGTGTCTTCCTTGTCTGGTTTTTCCGCTTTTATGGCGAAACCGTCTACCGTTTCACGGGACTCTTCAAAGTCCAAATCCCAGGTGAGCTCCTCCTCCGGGGCATAATCGATTTCAAAGAGGTTGAAAAGGATCTTCATCTGCTTCGTGTGGGAGAGCAATATCCCGCAGGATGCGGCAAAGGACAGCGTGGGGGAATCGACCTTCCCATCGAAGATCACCCACTTGACCAG
>JBFFNJ010000089.1:0-8428 GCA_041563215.1 Candidatus Deferrimicrobia bacterium
CGACCGCAACGGCACCGAATTCAAGGGGCGCGGAATGCTATTGCACCTCGGGGATCATTGGGAAATGAAATCCCACAATTTTGCCTGGGGATCCGGCAGCAGCATCATTCATGCGTTCATGAACAGCATGATCGGTGCCCGCGAGGATCAGGGGGAGGACAGCGATTATTATCGGTATATTTACAGCCACATCATCCTGAACATCGAAAAGGAAACGGGGAGACTTCGGCAGCGCGGCGTCATAACAGCCGATGAGGCCATCGAAAAATACGGAAAGGGGGAAAGCGGGGGAGATGACACCACACATTAAAAATGAGCTGGACGCCCTACACGGAATGGTTGTGAACTGGCGCAAGGATTACGAACGACATGTGGATCCGGCCGGCGGGAATGATTTCCTGGTTTCGGATTTTGTCGGCGAGATAGAGGAACACCTCTATCCGTATTTACGAAGGATTCGGGAGTGCGGGTATATCACCGATTCGGAATTTTCCGGGTTTTTGGAAAAATGTTATGCGGAGGTCACCGTCTTCCGGGAAGGGATCGTTAGCGCCGCGGGGTAACAGGACTGATGTTTCCCCGCAGGGTTTGGAAAAGTACGGGAGAAACACCCAAGCAATCCGGGCAAGCATCGAGCGCCGAGGAGAACTGGGTCAAGCACCGAGGACAATAAGCAATAGTGGACGGATCCGTCGTTGAAGGGATTTCTTCCAGTTCCCATTCCTCTATCCCCAATCGCCTGGCTGTCTCCTCCACTCCTCGGACCATCAGGGTCCTCCAATCGCTATCGATAGACCGGGCCAGTTCCCCGTCCACATCCGGATACAGGGGATGTCGAAGATCCCGCAGGATTTTCCGCAGGAACTCTGCGGCATCCGATCGAGAGCAGAGAGCCAGGGCGACTGCTGCGGGGTGGTATCGGGACAATATGCTAGGGACAATGAAATCGTTCGCACGTATCGCACCCAATGGCCACAGGATGAACCGGACGAGACTGCTGATTCGGTTTCCCTTCCTTTCGGGCAAATATAGGCGATGAAGTGAGAAAAAGAAATAACACAGGAAGGGAATCATGAGTGCATGGAGGGAAAGCGTTGCCAATAGAGAAAAGTCCATACTTTTCCAAAGACTTATGATCGGGAAGAACAGGAACAACAGGATGAAAACCGAATTGCAAAGGATACGGAGGTTGTCGCTCTGAATCCGATATTCGGAAACGATCTGTTTTACCTGTTCGGGATCCAAAGTCGAATGAACAATCTCATGCAGGATATCACGGACCTTTTCCCCCGAGGTATTCACGATTTCCTCGACGGTTTTTGCGATAAAGGCAGCCTGTTCGGGATCTCTGCATCGTACAAATCGGTTTTCATTCAATATCAGATCATCTTCTTCAGCACGTACGGAGCGTATTTCCCCGAATTCGAGAACTAACCCGGTTTGTCTTGGACGTCCTGTTTCAGTGAGCGTTTGGGATACGTATGCAAGGATTCCCCGATCGGACAGGGAGACCGGAAGGATGTGAGAAAAGTAGACGGGCCGGAGAGGAGGAAACAGGGGATAGAGATGGAAGGCCCTGTCCCTACTCCCGGAATTGGAACTGGGGAGCGAAATGATGCAGCGACCACCGGCTCCCTTCCGAAAAGCCACAGAATGCTTATGAAGAAGGAAGCAGCATTCCACTACATAGAGAAGACCCAATAATGCAAATAGCAGGATTTCATCGCCCATGGCATCAGGTCATGCCGTTGCTTTCCTGCCGAAGATCTTTTTCAAAAAAGCGGCAACCCCGACGGCTCCCGCGACGATCAGCTTCCAGAGTCCTTTCAACAATCCGGATTTGGCGGCAACCGCCGTGGCGCCGCCGACGACAAGGGCTGTCAGCCGATCATATTTCGAGGGTCGTTGTTTTAAAATCCAACTCCCCCTAACGATCCAAGGGATTACGGGCAGCTTTAGCCCCTTTTCCTTTTTCCGCACCCTCCGCTCCAGACGGTATCCCCAATACACTTTACAAAATCGGCGGCATGGAGAATCATGCTGGAAGGTGGGGGAAAGTGTCCGCAGCCGAGGAGAGACGGGGAGGAGATCCATGAGGGTTCCGAAAAAGATCATCCAGGTCGAAGATTTCGAGCCGCACGTCGGAGCGGAAACGGTCGAGCGGATCATCCGGAAGGCGAGGCCGCTCCGGGACATCCACGTCGCACACATAAATTCCACGTATTACGGCGGCGGCGTGGCGGAGGTCCTCTCCTCGAAGACCCTTCTGATGAACAGCCTGGGCATCAAGACCGGTTGGAGGGTGATCCAGGGCTCGCCGGACTTTTTCAGCATCACGAAGAAGATGCACAACGCGCTCCAGGGAGACAGGATCGGCCTCACCGAGCGGAAAATGCAGATCTACGAAGACGTCATCTACGAGAATGTGGTCCGTAACCACCTGGACCACGACATCGTCATCGTTCACGATCCCCAACCGCTTGCGATGATCAGGCACCACCGGAAATACGGGCCCTGGATCTGGCGTTGCCACGTGGATCTGACAAGGCCGAACCCGGAGGTCATGCGGTATCTCCTCCCCTATATCGAGATGTACGATGCCGTGATCCTGACGCTAAGGGAGTACAGGCAGAAGTTCAAGACTCCCCAGGTATTCTTCTTTCCGACGATAAACCCCTTCTCGATCACCAACCAGGACTTGAGCGAAGAGGAGATCTCCGAGAGGCTCAGCCACTACAGGATTCCCGTCGATCTGCCGCTCGTCGTGCAGGTTTCGCGTTTCGACCGGTGGAAGGACCCGGAAGGCGTCATCGAGGCGTTCCGGATCGCCCGGAAGGAAGTGGATTGCACGCTCGTTCTGCTCGGAAACGTGGCCACGGACGACCCGGAAGGAGAGACGGTGTACCAGTCGCTCATGGACAACAGGGAGGAGCGCATCATTATTCTCAGCGTCCAGGATTCAGCGCTGGTGAACGCTCTTCAGCGAAGGGCGACGGTCGTCCTGCAGAAATCCCTGCGGGAAGGGTTCGGGCTGACCGTCGCGGAGGCGATGTGGAAGGGGACCCCGGTGATCGGCGGGGACGTGGGAGGGATCCGCTATCAGATCGAGGATGGGAAGAACGGGTTTCTCGTCTCGTCCGTTACGGATGCCGCGGAGAGGATCGTCCGGTTGATCAAGGACAGGAAGCTGAACCGGACGATGGGAAAGAGGGGGAGGGAGACCGTGCGAAAGAATTATCTGCTGACCAGTTCCGTGGAGCGGTATCTGGACCTGTTCGGGTCCTTCGAGACGTCCTACACGCTTGGGAAAAAATGACCGAAGGTGTCCGCCCAACCGGGATGAGGGGAACCGATATCCTCCTTGACATCGAACCTCGATATTTTATATGGTAAAAAAGTGTTTGGAAGTAAGAAAAGCCTCGATGTTAGATCGTAACCAATAGATTAGCATGGTTTCTGTAAACTATTAATTTTTAATAGCTAAATTCGTCCGTGGAGCATGCAGGCATCCATCCCCTACCCTTTCTTGGAAAGATTGATATGGAATGCTATTCACCTTTCCTCAGGCGGTTTCCTATCAACAGGTCGAAAATCGTATCGGCACGGTTCCCTTGTTTCCAATCCTTCCCATTTTGCTGAAATGAGGAATAGCAGGAGAGGACCATGAGCGGAGATCGTAATCGCCGAAAGGAAATATTGTTAGCGTTAGCCTCTGTCTTTTTCGCCCTGGCGTTCCTGATCCATGGATGCGGCGGAGGCGGAGGTGATGGCGGCTCCTCCGGACCGTTTCAGATCACGTTTTCGCTGGATGATACCTTCCAGGTTCCCCACGGGGATAATACGATCCACATCGCGGTAGTTCGCTCCTCTGACAATGTGGTGGTTGACGGGGGTTTCGGCACCGTTTCGGCCACTCTGAACCCGTCGTTCACCTTCGTGTCCGGCGCCGTGATGGATCGTGGGATCGACTACGAGCTTCATTATTGGATCGACTCCAACATCGGCGGGGGGACCCTGGGGGTCTGCGATCCCAAAGCGATTGATCACCAGTGGAGCATCGAATTCCTCTCAGTGACCAATGACAAGGTTGGGACCGTGTCGCACAATCCGGCGATTACCGAGGACGTCTGCAGCACGTTCACCTTGGACTTGGAACCCGATCCCACAAATAATTGGTACGTAACAACACCAAATAGTACTTTATCCAAGTTCAATACCGTTAATTTTGTTGTCACGTTTTCAAACGGTGAAGCGGCTGACATGGTTTTTTCCAGCTCCCCGCAGTTCCAGTTGTGGTCCGTGCCGAGCGTGATCAACCCTCCTGTCGTGATCAACAGTGAGCCATCGGGTAACGTAGCGCCGGGCGGATTCCTCTCCTACGATGTTACGGTTACTGTTTCGGGACTTCCTGCGACCGAAACCCAATTGGCCATCAGGCCAGTGGAAGACAACCTTTACGGCACATTGGCCCCAAGCCAAGTGCCCCTTGTTTCGGAGTCGATCACAATTTTTTAATTGTCATTTGACACCGACCCTGAAACGGGGCAGTGAACTGGCTTGTCCTTTTCCCTTGCACGTCCTGTAGTCCTTATAACGGGGCCATCGGCTCCGTACGAAACAGTGACATCCGAATAGCGATATAAAGGGGGCGCCTGAAATGCCTGGGTAGTTTATTCTCCCATTCCAACGTTGATGCTTTTCATTTTTCCGAAGATCGTATAAAGCCGGTAGGCAAGGTAGGACTCTATGATCTCGAAAAGACTCAATCCGAAAAAAAATCCCGCGAGCAGCATCTTGCGGGATTGATCCTGCTCCATTCCCTTTGAGTAAAAGGCCAAACCGACGAAAAAAAGCACCGCCCCTGCAAGGTAACCAAGGTAGGGCCTTGTTGCCGCGATCTCGAAACATTCGAAGAATGTCTTCTCGGACTCCGTCAAGCGATTCATCTCCCCCGGCTCCTCTGAAGAATGGTTCGTTCCCTTCCAAGGTAAACGAAACGCGCGGCCAGGACAAAGGTTTTGGAAAGAGATGAGGAATACGGACAGGGGAAGCGGAGCCAGGGGGGGGATCATCCCTGATCCCGGACACTACCGTGGATGCTAATCCGTACCCTCCGCGTCCGTGATAGAACCTCCCGCAACCGGGAGGTTTGCGGTATCCCGCGCTTCCTGAATCTGGTAGGGAGTCCTCTCCCGGTCACCGGAAACACCGTGCTTCCGGTGATGATCCGTGCTGCTGGATACCTTTTTCCCCTTTTCATAGGACGGCACCTGGTGAGAATCACAATTGTCGGCTCTCGCGAGTCCCGTCATCGCGGCAAGGAAAAGACCCAGGAACATGCAGCATACCAATGAAAATCGCTTTGTTTTCAATTCTGTTTCTCCTTCCCACCCTAAAATGCCGCCGGGGAGGCGCGGCTGTTTGCCGATCCCTTCCGTGTATTCCATACTTTAGATGCCTGGCAGAACTTCGGGGTGCTCATTCCCGGAAGAATCTTTTTCCCCCTGGAATCCCGAGGCAGGGACCTCATTCCTGACCTCGTTCCGGCAGTACCTTGGGGCTACCCGTCTCGGAATCGATGTGGCGGCATAACCGGAAAGTCGCCAGTTCCCATATGGGGCGCTAAGCCCACAAATCAGAGGGTTGCGGCTCGAAGTCGTAACCCTTTTCTTATATCCTCATACTCGATCCGCCTCGTTGCCTTCCGGAAAACTGCTTAAATGCATCCATGGTACCCGGGGTCGGAACGGGGGGTGGAAAAGTCCGGTTTGTATTTAGGGGGAATTCTTCTTATTATGGAAGACCATGGATATTCGGGTGCGCGAGGAAATCGGTCGGTTCCTTAAGGGAAGCCCTTACAACACCCATCCCGGATGGGAGGGACCGTATTTCGAAGAGCCATTGGTAGGATTTGCTTCCGCCTCCGACCCGATTTTTACACGATACAAAGAAATCATCGGCGAGTTCCACCTCACACCCGCCGAATTCTTCGAGAAGACATTCTCCGCGGCGCTGACCAAAGGCACGGTGATCTGCTGGATTCTTCCCATTTCCCGCCACGTGAGGGAAAGCAACCGCGTCGAAGCACAGTACCCATCACTGGAATGGGCCCGCACCCGCGCGCACGGAGAGACATGCAACGACAAATTGCGGGAGCACCTCATCGCTTTCCTTGCAAACCTGGGGCACAAGGCAGTGGCGCCTATGATCTCACCTGTATGGAAACAGTTTCCATCCACTCCGGTGGGAATCGCCTCCAACTGGTCGGAACGGCACACAGCTTATGCTGCGGGTCTCGGAACGTTCAGCCTGAACGACGGATTGATCACCGGGAAGGGGATCGCCCACCGGTGCGGCAGCGTGATCACCGATTTGCTCCTTACCCCAAGTCCGGTTCCCGTTCAAAGCCACACCGCGAACTGCCTTTTCTCCCGTGACGGAATTTGCGGGCGCTGCATCGGACGGTGTCCGGCGGGGGCGATCACCAAGGCGGGACATCACAAGGAAAAATGCAGGCAGTATGTGTACGAGAGGATTCCATCCGAGGCCGGAAACCGGTACGACGTCGAGGCCCGGGGGTGCGGGCTCTGCCAGACAAATGTCCCGTGCGAGGACAGGATTCCTGCCGCGCAAGACGTTTCTGCACGATTCGATCCCAAGGGAGCAACCTGAAACGTTTCCCTGATTTTTAAACTAAGGTTTCTTTTCCTGCAAAATTCGCCCGTCTATCGAGATCGGTTCCGGTGACCCGATGATGAGCCGCTTCACATCCTTGTGGGCCGGGTTGATGAGGTAGTTTCTCTCCTGGGAGAGGACCGCCGACGGCACGACCAGGACAGCCTGCCGGCCGCCCCGGATCCACTCGTCTCCGATCTTCCGCAACTCCGGTGGGGCCGGGTCCCATCTCCGCCAGTCTTTGGGCAACGTGCTCCGGTCGATCTGTCTGACACGGACGATCGCGGGGATATCGACGGGGATGGCGACGTACCTGCCTGCGGCCAGGTCTTCCTGATCGGCGTGAACGAGCGTTTCGAGGAGGGCAAGCGAGATGGTCGCCGAAGCGTACACCATGGCCACTCCCTGGGAGTTCCATCTACCGCCCATGCGCCTGGCCCCTCCGCCGTCGAAGGCGCGACCTACGTGGTTCTTTTTGACGATGCGCCAGGCCCGGGTCGGGCCTTTCAACTGTAGACCCCGTGCTCGATGCGGCCCAGGATCTGAACGACTTCGAGCGTCCCGATATCGGTTTCGAGCGCCTTAAGCGGGGTTCGCCCCCCGAGGACGCGGTTTTGCTTTTGCAGCCAGCGGCGGGCGCTCTCCTTGTCCTCGAACACCTTCTCCGCCTGCGCGAAGATCCGCGCGAGGCGGGCCAGACGGTCCGACTCCGCCGCGCTCAGCCGCTTCTCGGCCTTGCGCCTTGCGATCGTTCGTTTCGAGGAGGCAAGCAGCGCGACCAGTTCCGAAACGCTCACGGCAACCTGGTCCAGGACCGCCTCGACCGCTCCGTAGGGCAGGCCTTTCCGGACCAGGTCGTCCAGCGCGGCAGGGGATTCGATCTTTTTTCCGAGGATCCTGTCCCCGCCGAGCACCTCGGTGATCCTCATGACGTCTTCCATGCGACACACCTCCAACGCGGGGATTCATGTTATTTGCCTATATTATAGTGCCATTTGGCATTTCCGTCAACATGGCGAGAGGATTTCCTGATGCAAAGTTTTTGCTGATATACGGAAGCATAGATATTTAATATAATTAAGGTAAATGATTCAGAAATGGATGTGTTGAGGTCAGGGACTCCGATCCCCCGTCCCCCCGGTTTCCGGAAGAAGCACGCCCGATTTTTACCTTTTCCTACAAACGTTAGCCCGGAGTGGCCTGGCGGGAAACGGGGGCCATTTCAGGAGAAAATCCTGCGGGCAGAGCGTCGCTACCAAAGGTTTGCACAGGCGGGCTCGTCGGCGCGGTCCAGGAGAGAGAGGGCCTCCATGGAGCAGGCGGCCCGACAGATGCCGCACCCGTAGCATCGCCTTGCGTCCACCACCGCCCTTTCCTCCGCGACGCTGAATCCGATCGCGCCGAACTGGCAGAGCATCATGCACTGCCGGCAGCCATTGCATTTCTCCGGGTCGGACTTCGCCACGTATTCGCCACGGAACATCACGGGGACTTCATGGGTCACCGTGGATTTCATGGCCAGGCAGTCCGAGCGGTCGCAGTTGCAAATGCTGCCGATGAAGGGCGTGTGGAATGTCCAGACGGTGTGGCACAGACCCTCGCGCTCGTGCTCGCGCATTGCTCTCAAGGCTTCCTCTTTGGATAAGGTTTCGAAGCCGGAGTTATCGGGGCCCTTAAGATAGCTCTTGTCCAGACCGTCCACAATCTGGAACAGTTTCCCGCCTTCGGGCGAGAGGCTAAGCCCATAGCAGTA
>JBFFNJ010000090.1:0-8391 GCA_041563215.1 Candidatus Deferrimicrobia bacterium
ATCGCCCATATCATCCTTCCCGCTTTAACCATGGGGGTCGGGATGTCTGCCATCCTGACCAGGCTCATCCGCTCTTCCATGCTCGACGAGCTGACGCAGGACTACGTGAGAACTGCGGTCGCAAAGGGGGTGACGAGAAAAAGGGTCGTTTTGTTCCACATTCTCAAAAATTCCATGATCCCCGTGCTTACCGTCCTTGGCCTGCAGTTCGGTGCACTGCTGGCGGGGAGCATCATCACGGAGACCATCTTTTCCTGGCCGGGGATAGGGAGGCTGACGATCCACGCGATAAACAGCAGAGACTACCCGCTCGTCCAGGGATGCGTGCTCTTTATCGCCCTCTTTTACGTGCTGGTAAACCTCGTGACCGATCTCGTCTACGGTCTCTTTGATCCGAGGATTCGATATGAGTAGAAACGGGACGGTGAGAAAAAGAGCACTTTTTCGGTTTTCCGGCAAAGGCACGGTGCGTGCGGGTGGAATCATATGTCTTCTCTTTATCCTCCTGGCACTCCTTGCCCCCGCAATCGCGCCCTATGACCCCTTTGCCCAGGACCTTGCGGGAAGCCTCACCTCACCCTCGAAAAACCATCTCCTGGGCCAGGACAAGCTCGGAAGGGACATACTGAGCCGCATCATATACGGGGCGCGGGTCTCTCTCACGGCAGGGATCCTCGCAGTTGCCTTCTCCCTCATGAGCGGAATATTTCTCGGAGCCATATCTGCATACTTCGGAGGCGCGATGGACACGGTCATCATGCGGATCGCCGATATCTTCCTTGCATTTCCCGGCATCCTTTTGGCCATCGGAATGACTGCAGCCCTCGGCCCCGGCCTCAAAAATGTCATCATTGCCCTATCGATAATCGGCTGGGTGGGTTATGCCAGGATCGTGCGGGGACAGATACTCAAGCTCAAAGACGCCGAATTCGCCGTTGCCGCAAAAGCCTCCGGCCTTCCATCGATGAAGATACTCATCCGGCACCTGCTGCCGAACTCTCTTTCGCCGATAATCATAGAAGCAACGTTTGGCGTTGCCCGGGTAATCGTGGCCGAAGCGAGCCTGAGCTTTCTTGGCCTCGGCGTTCAACCCCCGTTTCCAAGCTGGGGGGCAATGATAAATGAGGGCAGGTTTTACCTCTTCGTGGCACCCCACCTTACCACGATACCGGGCCTGGCAATAATGCTCCTGGTCATATCGATCAATTTCATCGGCGACGGCCTCAGGGACACCCTCGACATCAGGACGGAGGAAGGAACGATATTCTGATGATGAAAAATCCCGTATCCATAGGGGAGAGGATCATCTTCTCCTTCAAGGGCAAAACGCTCCCCCAGTACATGGCGAAGTGGCTCAAAGGAGGTCTCTGCGGGGGGATCATATTTTTCCGGGATAACTTCGAGTCGCCGACCCAGTTCAGAAGTCTCGTTTCACAAATCCTTGCAGCGGCAAAGATAGCCCCTCCCCTCCTCATGATCGACCACGAAGGGGGAAGAGTCCAGCGGATCACCGGGCCCCTCCTGCCTCTTCCATCGGCCCGCTCTCTTGCCGAAAGGGTGGGAAGTGACCCCGACTTTATCTTCCACCTGGGAAAAAGAGTCGGGAAAAGCTTGAGGAGGCTGGGCCTGAACGTGAATGCCGCCCCGGTTCTGGACGTCTTGACGGAGCCCTTGAACCGGGTAATCGGAGATCGCTCCTTCGGTAACTCATCCCGCGATGTGTCCAGGCTGGGCATCGGTTTTGCGCAGGGGCTCATCGAAGGCAGGATCTGCCCCGTCGTCAAACACTTCCCGGGCCATGGGATGACGAGAGAGGATTCACACGAAACGCTTCCCCTCGTTGAAATTCCACCGGATGAAATAATGTCCGTGCACGCCGCCCCCTTCGTGGATGCGGTGAAGAAGGGTCTTCCCGCCGTGATGACTGCCCATGTGCTCTACCGGGAACTGGATACAGACCTTCCCGCCACCCTCTCGAAGATTATCGTCAAGGATATCCTGCGGACGGGGATAGGTTTCGGGGGGGCAGTTATTTCCGACGACCTGGCGATGAAGGCGATCTCATCCCGATTTTCCTCCGACGAGATCGCTTATCTGACCGCCGAGTCATCAACTGATATTCTCATACACTGCGGGGAGAGTGACGACCAGGAGGAATTGCTCGGCGCCCTTACATCTTTCTACCAGCAAAAGGATTTTGAACGGTCGGGACTGAAGGACATTCACCGGAGGACGGCCTGGTTCAGAAAGTACGTCTCACGACTCGCCTCCCTTTGACGCGGCATCCCATTCCTTCCCGTAGACTTTGAGGTAATAGAGGTAATGCATGAAAACTCTCCTCACATACTTCCGCGTCTCTTCGTATCCGATTATCTCGGGAAACAGATAGGGATCTTCGGCTGATTTCCTGCGCCAACGAGAGGCAGCGGCCTCTCCGCCGTTGTAGGCTGCAGCGGCGGCCACATAGTTTCCCCCGAAGCGCCTGATCAGGCTACCGAGATAAAACCGTGCAAAAGAGGTATTGGTAATTGGATCAAAAAGGGTTTCCAGCGTAAAATTATCAACCCCCAGCTCCCTTGCGATCCTCTTGCCTGTCTGCGGCATAATCTGGCCAAGCCCGATCGCTCCTGCACTCGATATGACCGAATAATCAAACAGCGACTCCTGCCGTATGATGGCATGGAGGAAAAAGGGATCCGAATTTGCCCCGACACCATCCCTTCCGATAAAGGAGAGCGCAGGATATTTTACGTAGATACCGGCGTCAAGATACCGGCCCCCAAACCCGTGAAGGGGGTAATCGGCCCGCAGGGAGAGTTCTATCCCCCTCCTCAAATTCCCCGAAGCATAGGCGGAGACGGCTCCCCGGGCCTTCCGCGGAGTCTCGGACGGCACCATGACTTTCGGTCCGGCCTTTGAAAGCTCCTCGATCGAGAACGCCGAGAGACCCAGCCGCTGGAACACGATAGCCCTCGTCAACAGGAGCGCATCCCCGGGCCGATCGTTCCGGCTCCGGGCCAGGCTCTCGAGGAGGCCCGCCGATGTTACATCTTCGAAGGGAACCTTCCCCAGGATCTCCCAGCCCTCGAACCTGCCCAGCTTTTCAAGGGAAAGGAAGTAGTAGAGACCACCCTTTTTTTCCTGGACGATCTGCTCATAGATGGACGTTGCCCTCTGTAATTCCCCCCTCTTTTCGAGACTGTAGGCCTTGAAAAAAAGGTTCCTGAAGTAGTCCTCCTCATCGTCGAACCTCTTTGCGTTTTCCGAAAATATTTTCCCCGCCAGGTCGTAATCCTTGGCGAGGAATTTTACCAGGCCCATCCTGAAGGATGATTCGGGCTTCAGGTTGTTTCTATCTGAGTCTGAAACCATCTGGTAATAGCTGTATGCCTCCTGAAAACCCCCCTCTTCCTCCTTGATCCTGCCGAGATTGTAGGCCGCTTTGCTGTAGGCAGCGGTACCGCCGTGGTCGCTCAGAACCCTTTTCAACAGTTTCTCGGCTTCGGCCATGCTCCCCCGGTACCAGTTGTATATGCCTGCGTAGAAAAGCTTTATCGCCAGGCTGTCCCGGGGCTCTTTCTCCCCTTTCTCGAGGAGTACCGAAATGGCATCGGTATACCGGTTCATCCGCCTCAGTGCATTGGCCAGCGCCAGGTCGAACTGTCCACCGAGACCGACCCCCGCCCTCTTCCGCCAGGGACCGAGCACGGAAGCGGCCTCCTTGAACTTCCCTCCCCCGGCCAGGGCTTCACCGAGCTTCAGCGCAGCTTGGGCGAACCCCGCAGCTCTCTGGTCATCGACTTTTCCAAGGAGCAGCGGAACGACGATGCGCTCCGAGAGAAGCGCTGGCTCCGTGCCCGGAAAACGCTTGACGCATTCCACGAGAAAATCGACCCCCGAAAGATCCTTGCCTTCGGCAAGACGCACTCTCCCCATCACGTAGAGGAACCGTGAACCTTCACGATGGAAGAGAGGCTCACCCTTCTGCCTTGCGCCCATCAGTCTCCTCGCCGCTTCCAGATCCCCCTTTTCAAGGAGGGAAAAGGCGGCATCAACGTCGAGGTAACGGGTAAAAAAGCTTCCCCGGTGCAAAGCTGCGAGCTGTTCCCTGACGCGTTCGCCCAGGGAAAAGTCCCCCGTTTCATACGCCGCGAGGCCCTTGAGGAACAGATCGAAATCTTCCAACCCCTCCATGTTTTCCGTTACCGGCCGGGCGAGCATGCCTTCATAGTCCCCGACCCTTAACATGGTCACCCATTTTTTCAGCTCGCCAAAGGTTGCATCCGAAAAAATATTTACTTTCTCCTCGCCGCCATGCGAATACCCGCCCACATGCACCGCAACGGAGAGGAGAAGAAAGAGGAGAAGACCGAACCAAAACAGCTTCACAATCAACTTTTCTTTCCCACAATTTCCTGTAATCATATAAAATCCTGGTAGTTATGTTTATCTCCGTGTCGACACATATTTTTGTATACCACGATTTTACCGAGGAGTTCATAGATATCCTCGAAGAAAGCGGGGTCACATCGGTAGAGATATTCGCAGTCAACCCCCACTTCCCCTACAGGGATAAAAAATATGTCACCAGGATCCAAAAAAGCTTCCGGAAAAAGAAGATCACCATACAATCAGTCCACTTCCCCCTCTACTTCCACATCGATGACATAAAAAAGAACAGGTGGCTCTCACTTTCATCGGAAGACGAGGAGCTAAGGTTCTCGAGTATCCGGGAGACGATCGCCGCATCAAAGATCCTCGACCCCGATACGGGGGGAATACTCGTCGTTCACCCTTCCATTCCGGGGGGAGACATCGGGGGAAAGAGAACGTTTCTCTTCATCGACAGCATGTGGCAGCTCATCGAAAAGTTACCCGATAACGTAAAAATTGCGATAGAGAACACGACCAGTCCCTCCGGAACTGCAATGAAAACGGCGGAGCTTGCCAGGAGCTTCCCCGAAGAGCGGGTCGGAGTGTGTAACGACGTTGGCCATGCCAACGTCATAGAGTCACCCGCCTACGCCCTCGTCACCACAAACAGCCGCCTCATGAACGTCCACGTCTCCGATAACGCCGGTGACAGCGACGACCACCTCCCACCCGGGGATGGCAGGGTAAACTGGAACCGGATCATTCAAACCTTAAAAGAGCTCGATTACCGTGGCCCCCTCACCTTGGAAATTCGAGATCCCCTCAGGGGGGAGGGATCGGACCCGGTCCTGCTGCAAAATATTATTGGAGCAAGCGTCGAATACCTGCAAGGAATCATCGAGGAAAAGAAGCGTTGAACGTATCACACCTCCAGAAGCTGTTCGCCCGCACAGGCAAAAGTCCCGGGACGGTCAAATCGATCGAAGAGCTTCGCGGTGATGCCTCGACGAGAACCTACTTCAGGGTCACCCTAGAGGGGAAAAACGGTGCTGGTGACGCAACCACCACCATGATCATGATGAAATACCCTGCCTCCCATGTCGTCGATGGAGAGCTCGCTTACCTGAACGTCCACCGCTACATGACGGCTGCCGGCATACCGGTCCCCCGGGTCTATCTTCACATACCCGAAGAGGAGGTCCTTCTGCTCGAAGACGCAGGTGACACGACACTGGAGGATATGGTCGAGGAAAGAGGTTTTGGCCGGGAAGTGACTCAAATCTACGAAGACGCGATAGACCAGATCGTTGCGATACAGCGAAGGGGGTCGCCCTGTCTCGACGGGCGGGCGCTGCCTTCCAAATACTCATTCGATTTTGATAAGCTTATGTGGGAAATGAATTTTTTGGCCACATGGGGGCTTGAAAAACTCGAATCCGTGAAAGGAAGAAAGGGGGTCGTGTCCGATTTCGCCGTCCACATAGAACCGGTCATAAACGATATCATCACCCTTCCCCTCGTTCTCGCTCACCGTGACTACCACAGCCGGAACATAATGGTGCTTCCCGGCGGTGGTATCAGGATCATCGACTTCCAGGACGCGCGGATGGGAAGCGTGTATTACGATCTCTCATCGTTTCTCTTCGATTCATACGTGGTCATCCCCGAAAGTACGAGGGAGCGGCTCTTTTCACAGTACACAGAGCAGGTAGAGGGCGAACCTTTCGCGACATGGAAATCAAAGGAAGAGCATTTCGACAATCTATTCACCATGGCTATCCAGAGGAACCTGAAAGCCCTGGGAACCTTCTTTTTCATGTTTTATGGCAGGGGAGACGGCAGGTACCTCAGGTATGTCGGCCCCACCATAACCTACCTCAAGGAAAATCCCGTTCTCAATAATAAATACGGACGCCTATCGGCTCACATACTGCCACTTCTAAAATCGCTTGCTGATCAAATAACGAAAAAGGGGGAAGATTTCATTGAAGGCTATGATCCTCGGGGCAGGCCTGGGGACCAGGCTCCGTCCTCTGACGTTTGAGCTTCCAAAGCCGGTCATTCCCGTCCTGGGAAGGCCCCTGATCTCCTACAACATTGAATTCCTCAGCGCATACGGGGCAAAAGAGTTCGTCATCAATCTCCACAGAATCCCCGGCATAATAAAAAACAAGATCAGCAGGTGGGGCGGTTTCAAAGGGAAAATCTCCTACATAATCGAACCGGACATTCTCGGTACGGGAGGTGGATTGAAAAATGCCGCCTCTCACTTCAGAGGCGAAAGGTTCTTTATCATCGCAAACAGCGACACCATTCTCGATTTCGACCTGAAAAAAGTCATCCGCCATCACAAGTCTCACCGGGCGGCAGCTACGATGGTGCTGTTTCCTCTCGGAGATGAAGGATACACACCCGTTTACCTCGATGAAAACAACAGGCTTCTGTCGATCGGCAAAAGGCCCGATGAATTCGCGTACTGCGGGTTTTACTCCGGCCTATCCCTTTTGTCCCCGGAAATCCTCGACCTTCTGCCACCCGGGAAATCGTGTATCATCCAGAACGGCATCGTGCCGGCGAGAAAAGAGGGGATGGTGATTCACGGTTTCATGACCGATGGGCTGTTCCTCGAGTTCGGCACGCCTGCAGACTACCTGAAAAGCACCCTGCAGTTCATGGAAGCGCGCCCGGAGACTGCGCAGGCAGAGTCGGAAACAGCCTCGATCATTCCTCCCGTCAGGATTGCGGATGGAGCCCACCTTGGTGAGAATATCCGTCTCGGACCTTTCGTGTCGGTGGAAGGGGGGGCAACCATCGGAGACGGATCCACCGTTCGGCACTCGATAATCTGGGAAAACGGGAAGGTGGAAAAAGATGCCTTCATAGAGGATTCGATCGTAACGCCCACGAGAACGGTGAAATGCCCGCCACAGAGAAGAAAGGATCTTGCCTGAGGCAAGCGGCTTTCTCTCCCGACTTCAAGAAGCAGGAAGCTGACCGCACCCTATCGGTTCAGGCAGTCTGATGCGGGAAAAAGGGCGGGGCAATTCTCCATCGCTCACCGCCGGTGCAGATACCCCATCAGTCCCCGGTAGTTGGTCCCCGGCGTGATCCTGCCCAGGATCGACTTGCTTCCGCCGGTAAAAGAGGACGTGTCAACAGGTATTCCTGCAAGGCACAGGTAACCGAGATAGGCAAAGGCAGCAGACTCGACAAAGTCAGGGGCGACGCCCGTCCCGCGGGATGTAACCACATTTCCGGCGGGCAAGAGTTTTGCCAGGACAGACATCAATGCATCGTTTTTCGCTCCTCCCCCTCCCACGTACAGGCACGACAGGCGGTGCACCCCCATCTCCCCCAGAAACCGGGCAACACAGGCAGCGGTGTAGTATGTAAAGGTGGCCAGGACATCCTCCTCTGAAACCCCCCGCCTTCTCGCGTGAGAGAGGATTTTCCCCAGAAAACTCTCCCCGTAGGCTTCCCTTCCCGTTGAAGCCGGCTTTTTCTTCTTCAGGAACCCGTCCCTTTCCTCGATGAATCGCAGCAGGCCACGGGAAGGGGTACCCTTCCTCGCAATTTTCCCCCCCCTGTCGAAGTTTTTCCTTCCCCCCGTGTAAAACTTCACCGCCCCATCCAGGAGCATGTTGCCGGGACCCGTGTCCGATGCCGTGACAACCTTACCTTTTCTCACGATCGTGATGTTCCCTATCCCCCCAATATTGAGAAACGCGCTCGTTCCCTTCTCACTTTTCAAAAGAAGCGCATGAAAAGGCGGCGCAAGGGGGGCTCCGGATCCCCCCGCGGCAACATCGGCAAGGCGAAAGTCGGATACCACGGTGAGCCCCGTCACACGGGAGACAACCGAGGGGTCGCCCGCCTGGAGGGTAAAGGAATACCTTCCCTTCCCCACCCTCTCCCTTTCGGGATAGTGGGCGATCGTCTGCCCGTGATAGGCGATCGCAGCATTCGAAAGCGGCCTGTTTCCGAACCTCTTTTCGATAAACCCCGCGACTTTCACAC
>JBFFNJ010000091.1:0-8329 GCA_041563215.1 Candidatus Deferrimicrobia bacterium
AAGTACCCGATAAAATCCTCATCGGTCACCCCGCAGCCCTGTCGGGAAAGTATTCAAAGGCCGGGGAACAGGCAGTTGGCGGAATTCTTGCGAACATAAAATGGGTCAACGAGGTATACGGTGGGGTCACCTTAAACGGCAAGAAGGTGCCCCTGGACTATATCAAATATGACTGCGAGTCGAAGAAAGAGTCCGTGACAAGCCTTCTCGAAAGGCTCATTACGGTTGACAAGGTCCACTTCACCTTCGCCCCCTACAGCTCAGGCCTGACCCTTTCCGGCGCACCCATCGCCGAAAAGTACAGCATGATCTACATGCATCACGGCGGGGCCAGCGACAAGATTTTCGCTCAGGGGTTCCAGTACATCGTCCAGACAATCGGGCCGGCTACCAACTATCACAGGGGAACACTCACGATGGTCGCGAGAAAGTTCCCGGAAGTCAAGAGGGTGGCGCTGGTCTATGAAGATTCCGAGTTCGCCCGGGCGGTCATGGAGGGATCGGAAGGGCACGCGAAGAGGCTCGGTTTCGAAGTTGTCTTCAAGCGCACCTACCCGAAGGGCGTTACCGACCTAACGCCCCTTCTCTCGGCGATGAAAGCATCCACCCCGGAAGTGGTTATCGGAGGAGGCCACTTCGAGGACGGGCAGCTCTTCAACAGGCAGCTTGCCGACCTCGACATCAACCCGAAAGCACTTTCCCTCATTGCTGCCGCCACGCTTCCCGCCTTTTACGAAGCCCTTACGACCCAGGCAGAAGGAGTCATGGGCCCCTCCCACTGGGAGTATGGCGTTACCTACTCGGCGGAGGCCGCAAAGAGAGCCAACCTGGAGTGGATCGGTCCAAGCCAGGATGAGTTCGTGAAGCTCTTCAAGGAAGGTCTCGGAAAGGACATAATCCCCGACTACCACGCCGCCGAATCGGGTGCTGCAGTTCTCGCCCTCGTCAAGGCCATCGAAAAGGGAAACAGCCTGAATTCGGACGTGGTGCGACGGGAACTCGGCGCGCTTACATTCATGTCTTTCTATGGCGGCTGGGACATCGACGACACGGGAAAGCAGGTGGGCCACGACATGGTCGACGTTCAGTGGCAGGATGGGAAACGGGTAATCGTATGGCCCACATCGGCACAGACGGGAGAGTTCGTTTTCCCCATGCCCACTTTCGCTGAAAAGGCAAAAGGGGTGAAAGCGGTTCCGAAAAAGTAAACGGGCGTAAAAGGGCTTTGCAAAAAAGCCGTAAGCTGTTCCTGAGATACCGGGACGATGACGCTCCAGTATTCACGCTGACAGAATAGCAACCCTCCCCGGGGCACGGTCTCCCCGGGGAGGATTTTCGTGTTTGATTCACACCCCCTGTCCGGAAATACAGGAGGAGCAGAATATGCTGCACGGACAGCTGATAGGAAACCTGATACAGGGCCTGATACTGGGCGCCATTTACGGTATGGCAACGATGGGGCTCAGCCTGATATTCGGGGTGCTGAAAGTGGTGAACGTGGGCCACGGCGCTTTCATGATGGTGGGAGCCTTTATCACCCTCTGGCTCTTCAACTCATTCGGCGCAATCCCCCTCGTTGCCATCCCTCTGGCATTCGCCGTTGGTATGGCCCTGGGATTTCTCTTCTATTACAGTTCGATAAAAAGATTGTTAAAAGCCCCCGAACTTGCCTCCCTTCTGGCTACCTTTTCCTTCGGGATCATTTTGGAAGAGTTAATAAAATTGATTTTCGGTTCCGAGTTCAGGGGATACAACTGGGCACTGGGGAAGATAAAGATACCCTTCACCGTCCTTCCCTTTACAAAGCTGTTCGCTTTCTTTGGAAGCATCATTATCGCTCTCCTCCTGTACGTGTGGTTCAAGAAGACCAGGGCGGGAACGGCCCTGCGAAGCGTCGTCGAAGACGACGAGGGGGCCCGGGTGTGCGGCGTCAACGTGGGGTGGCAATATGCCCTCAGCTTTTCCCTCGGCATCGGCCTCACCGTTACGAGCGGGGTTCTGTTGACCATGTTCATTCCCGTGGGGATCAACCCTTACATGGGGGGGGGATACACCCTTAAAGCATTTGTGATAGCAGTCCTGGGAGGTCTCGCATCCCCCTACGGCGCATTCTTTGGCGGCCTGATATTCGGCCTGATCGAAAACGGATCATATACTCTTCTCGCGCTCATTCCGAACGTCGAACCCTTTGCGCTGACGCGATTTCTCTCCTTTGTCATGCTCCTGATCATTCTCCTCATACGGCCGACAGGGCTTTTCAGAACCAAGTGAGTTTTGGACACGATGAATAAAACGGCGCAAAAATATCTCCCTCTCCTCCCGCTTCTGGTTGCCTATACCGGACTCTACCTGGTGGGAAGAACCCTCCCCGGGATGTGGCAGCTCATCGCCATGATCGCTTTTTATTGTGCCCTCGGCCAGGCATTCAATCTTTTCCTGGGAATGACGGGATACGTGGACTTCGGATACGTGGCGTTTCTCGGGGTCGGCACCTACGGAATGGCCCTCGCCATTTCCCGCTTCTACGACGCGGGCCTGGGTATCGGCCTCATCGGCATCGGCCTGATCATGGCCGTGGGGATATCCACGCTCCTCTCGCTGGCCGTCGGTGCCGTCGCCCTGCGCCTGAGAGGCGCCTATTTCGCGATCGCCACCATCGGCGTCAACGAGGGCTTCCGATACTTTATCGAAGGCGCAAAGATCTGGAACGGCTCGGCGGGGATCATTTTTTCGGGGCAGATGAACAAGGCTTTCGGCAGGGAAGTTGCAAACGTCCTGTCCACGTACTGGGCCGACGTGATGGTGTTTATCATCGCCGTGCTTTCCGCCTTCGTAACCCTCTACTACATGAGAAGCAAGATAGGGTATGCCCTCACCGCCCTCAGGGAGGATGAGGACGCGGCCAAGGCGATGGGGATCAATGTAACCAAGTTCAAGATCATCGCATTCATTACGAGCGCCTCCTTCGCCGGATTGCTCGGGGCAGTTGCCTGGGCGGTGAAACTGACCTACGTCTTCCCCCCCGACGTCTTCGAGATCCTCTACACGATCGAGGCGATCATCATCGTCCTCCTCGGCGGCGCCGGCACGCTGCTCGGCCCCCTCGTGGGAGGGCTCATCTACGGCCTGTCCAAGTATTACCTGGCAATCATCCTGCCGGGATTCCAGCTCCTCATATTTGCGCCGATTATCATTGCGATAATCGTTCTCTTCCCGGAGGGAACGGTCGGCGTTCTCAAAAAGAAGGTGCAGGGAACGGCCCTCGAGAAAATAATCGTGTGAGGTCGGGCATGACCCTTTTACGGCTGGAGAACATAACGAAGCGGTTTGGCGGACTCGTTGCCGTGGACAGCGTGAGCCTTGAAGTCGCCCATGGAGAGATCATCGCCATCGTCGGGCCCAACGGCGCGGGGAAAACTACCCTCTTCAACGTCATAAACGGCGTGTTCTTCCCCGATGAGGGAAGGATATTCTTCGAGGGAAAGGACATAACCATGCTGCCCCCCTACAGGAGGGCTCCCCTCGGTATAGGAAGGACATTTCAGATACCCCGGCCCTATGCTTCAGCCAGTGTGAGAGAGAACATCGCCATTGGCGGGATGTTCGGATCACAGGGGCACAAACTGAGCGTCGATGAATGCATGGACATGGCAGACCGCTATATCGAGATGATCGGACTCACGGAGCACCAGAACAAACCGGCCGGAGGCCTTACGCCGACGGAGAAAAAGCTCGTCGAGATCGCAAGAGCACTGGCGATGAGGCCGAAGCTCCTTTTGATGGACGAGGCGATGGCCGGGATGAACCCCAAAGATATAGACTATATGGTCGATTTGATCAAGCAGATAAAAGAGGTGGAAAAGATCGCCATCGTCGCCCAGGTCGAACACATCATGAGGGCAGTCGCGAGGCTCGCGGAAAGGGTCATGGTCATGCACCAGGGGGCGAAACTCGTCGATGAGACCACCGAACAGGCTTTAAGCGATCCCCGGGTGATCGAGGTATATCTCGGACATCCACCGGAGGAAAAGGATGCTGAAAGTTGAGAAGCTCGAATCCGGGTACGGTCCCATGCAGGTTCTGTGGGAGCCCTCATTGGAGGTGAAAAAAGGGACCATTACGTCCCTGCTAGGGCCGAACGGTGCCGGAAAATCGACACTTTTGTGGTCCATCTTCGGATCGGTGCAGCCCTGGAGGGGGAAGGTCGAATTCGAAGGAGCCGACATCACCTTCACGCCGACCCACAAGAAGGTCGAGCTGGGGATTACCCTCGTGCCGGAGGGAAAGCACCTCTTCAAGGGGATGACGGTGCAGGAAAACCTCACCATGGGAGCCTACCGGCGGGAAGCTCTGCGCCACATCGGCCAGTCTCTCGATCTGGTCTACTCCCTCTTTCCGATCCTCGAGGAGAGAAAGGAGCAGGTGGCGGGATCGCTGAGCGGGGGCCAGCAGCAGATGGTCACCATCGGCAGGGCACTGATGACGAAACCCCAGCTGATCATGCTCGACGAGCCCAGCCAGGGGCTCGCTCCAAAGCTGGTCATGGAGGTCTTCGAGACAGTCCACAAATTGAAGGAAGACGTGGGGCTCACCATTTTGCTCGTGGAGCAGAACGTGAGCGCATCACTCGACGCTTCCGATTACGTGTACATCATGCACGAAGGACGCATCAAGGCGGAAGGGATGCCGGAGGAAATCAGACGTTCGGAAGAAATACGGGAAGCATACCTCGGTATCTGACCCGGCTTGAAGGATATACGATGGGAAAAGTGAATTTGCGCCGGGAAAAAATCAGCTGCCCGGCTCCTCCCCCTTTCCCGGATGGCCTCTTCCTATGTTAATCACGATACCCCGTTCGGCCGGTTCTATCTCCTGTGCGACATTTTTTCCCACGTCAAAGGCGATGAGGGAATAGTTGCCATACCGGAAGATCTTCTTGTAGGCCCTTTTGACCTCGCTGGCATCATCATAATCGAACAGAACGGCCACCTTCTCTGGGTTGAGGGGATTTTTCATGACTTTTACGGTGAAACCGGCCTCGGGAAGCGCGATCTCTGCCGGAAAACCGGTCAGCTTCGACAGGATCCTCCTATCCGGGGATATGTAGAGAAAAGAAACGCGCCCCAGCATATCATCCTTAACCGCATCTGCCCCGGCAACGCGAAAGCCCTGGTCCTCAAAAAAGGCCGCCACCTCTCCCAGGCGCTCTCTCTCCTCTTCCGGGATTATCACGATATTTTCCCTGTTTCCGGTAAATCCCGATATGACAGGGGGGATTTCGGCGCCGGTCGGCCGCCTGAAGGTATCATAATCCCGGTCGACGATAATCCTCGTCGGCCTGCTCGTAAAGGTTTCGGAGAAGGTGACCTTTTTCCCGTCAACCTTTACCAGGAAATCCTCCTTCGAGCGTTCGGTTTCCACCGTCACGGGAAGGCTGAAAAGATAGGGGCCGCTTCTCTGATCGATGTCCAGTTCCAGGTGAAAGAGATTATCTTTCCGCACTATTTTGGGAGGTGCTATCTCGATCTGGGCCATACCTGTTCCCTTCGTCCACCCGTCGATCAACCGGCCAAGTTCCCGGCCCCCTTTTTCCGTAAAAGAGCTCCGGAGGTCATCCCAGCCGGCCCGCCCGGGCCCGTTTTTTTCGATGAAGGTCCTCAGTGACGAAAAAAAGTCATCGTCACCCAGCGTCTTCCTGACCATGTGGAAGATCATCGCCGTTTTTCCGTAGCCTATCGCCCTGGTGGCGAAGTCCACCCGGCCCCGGAACTGGGAAACGGGGATGTCCCGGGAAGGCGGCACGTAATTTACATAGTCGATGAGGATCTTCTTCCGGTATACGTGCCCCTCCCCCTTCAACTCCTTGTACCAGTGGTCGGCCAGATAGGTGGTCAGCCCTTCCGACCAGTTTCCCTGCTCCCCGTCGACCTCGACCAAATGGCCGAACCACTGATGCAAAAACTCGTGACCCAGGGAGGTCTCGGGAATATAGGGGAGCGGAAGGATCCTGGACCCGAGGAGGGTATAGGTGGGGAACGAGTATCCCGTCTGGAATATGTTCTCCACGACGCTGAAAGACCCGAAGGGATACCTGCCCAGCATTTCCCCGTAGAGATCCAGGTACTTTTTGACGCTATCCCGGTACAGCGTGGACAGGTGGTCTTCCTCCGGGAAAAAATAGGTACTGATGGAGACACCCCGGTAACGCTCCATTTGATGGATGTGTCTGCCACCCACGAGGGTTATGCCGTCGAGGGGAATGGGAGAATCGAATATCAGCGTTTTGAATCCTTTTTCGGGCGCTTCGACGACCCTCACGCCGTTTGATTCCGACAGCACCACGAACCCTTCCGGGAGGGTAACCTCGAGATGATAAAGGCAGGGACGGCTGAAAGGGGGATACCACTCCGATATGAGCATGATACCCCTCTCATCGATGATGTTGCTCCCCGTCACACCGACATTTTCGATTACTTCTTCCTCTTTGCCGGGGGGAAACAGGCCGTCATATCTGAACTCCAGCGCCTCACCTCCCCGGACCTCGATAACGGCACCGGCTCCCTCTTTTTCCCCCGCCCTCTTGCCGCCGATTCTCATGTCGGTTACGTTCAGACTTCCCGTACCGACAAGACCTGCAGTCCCGTCGGGAAGGGTGATTTTCCCCTCCCCTGCAATCCGGTTCTTGGCAGGGTAAAGGGTAATCTTGAGATGGTAGGCAGGAGGATCAGCCCCCCGGGAAGTGGACAGGGATAGCGGGCTCACGAGCAACACTGCACAGAAGGCAGCAAACAATGAAATTTTGCACAGCGGGGATTTGTTGCGCAGCCGACCGTACAGCGGTTTGAAGAGCCAATCCATCTCGGCAGAAGGTAAACGGCTAAATGTTGAAGAGGATGTAGTCGGCGTCTTCCAGGGTCACGCTCTCCCTGTCCATCCGGTCGGGAACTTCGGGGAGGACAACTCGCAGGGAGACATCCGACCTTCTCTTGACCTGCTCGGGGATACCCCGCTTCCAGGAGTGCCCGCTTCCGGCCAGAACCACCACCGTCACGTCCGGGTTTTCCCCCAGGTAGCTCAGAAGTCTCGTGGCCATGGTCGTATCCCATACCATCTGTGCCTCACAGAAGTAGGTAAACGAACGGCCGTGGGAGCCGTGGGCACCCAGTGCCCTTCTTATGAAATTTTCGTATTTTGCGTCAATGTCGCAGCTCACGCCGGGCAGCATTGCCAGCTGTTCCCTGCTCAACGACGCAAAACCCTTCCTGGCTACCTGCTGGGGGATCTCACGGGGAACGTTGAGCCCGACAAGGGGGATCCCCTTTTCCCTCGCATAGAGAAAAATGTCCCGGTAGAGGGGCCAGGAGTTTCCCCAGTTGTCCTGAAAAACCTCTTTGAACTCACCCTCATTTATATCCCCCGAAACCCAGAGGTCGAGGGACTCCTGGCTGTTTGCCCGGAACATCTCCAGGCCAACGGCAACCCTGTCCCCCCGCCGCGCGAGTTCTCTTATGATTTTGAGCTGTGCATCGTGGTGGTCCTTGTTGTCGTGAAATTCACCAACGAAAACGAGGCTGACCTCTTTCAGGTCATCGATAATGTCGTTGACGGTAACCTGTTGCATGCCGGAAACCTTCAAAATCCCCTCTTTCTTCCTTGCGTGCGAATGAATTATGAATACGGACAACACGATTAGCGAGAGCAACGAAATGGCCAAAACTCTTTTCTTCTCCATCTTCACCCAACTCCTCGTAGGAATTTGCCGGGATTTATCCCCGATCTTTTACCCGATCAAATCTCGAAAAACAGTAACCATTAGTAAGATAATGCACGGTCCCTTTTCGATTCATCCTTTTCCGCAGGTATCGTTTCCCGGAGAGGAAGAGGTTTTCTGGCCACCGGGGGTCGAGATCTTCTGGTATGATAGAACCCCCGAAAAATATATGACCATATTGACTTAATGGCTCAGATAAAAGAGAATGAATAAGGAAATTAGGCAAAAGTTATGGATATTAAACGGACATTCCTGATATTTTTCGTCTCGCTGGGATTTTTAGCGGGAACCATTGCGTACAATTTGAACCTCTTTCTTTCCTCGAGGAACGTTGCAAAGAAAATCGCCTCCGTTCAGATATCTGACAAAGCGGGAGGCAACCTTCCGGCTGTTAAGCCTGAAGGGGGAAGGGAGGTGGAAAATCTGCTCTCCCTGACCAACATCTTTTCCCCCCGATCGGGTATGGATATCCCGGGCAAATGGAGCGATATCGGCCCGGGTATGGTCGAGCAAGCAGAGGTCTCGTCCGATTTTCGTCTGTCGGGAACGATCTATTCA
>JBFFNJ010000092.1:0-8269 GCA_041563215.1 Candidatus Deferrimicrobia bacterium
TCTCGTTCTCTCCACGATCGCTTCGAGCCTGTCGCTGCTGATGAGATCCTCCACCGGAATGCCTGCCACGGTGGTATATTTGGTAGAGGGAACCATCGTGTCACCGTGCCCGCCCAGAACGAAGGCGTTGATATTTTCCACGGACACGTCAAGCTCCATAGAGATGAAAGCCCTGAACCTGGCCGAGTCGAGAATGCCCGCCATGCCCATAACCCTTTTCTTGTCGAATCCGGAAGTCTTGTAGGCAACATATGTCATTGCATCCAGAGGATTTGCCACGACGATAATTATCGCATCGGGAGAGGTGGCAACAGATTTCTCGGTAACCTCCTTGACTATTCCCGAGTTGATTTTCAAGAGGTCGTCACGGCTCATGCCCGGCTTTCTCGGGACCCCTGAAGTGATGATAATGATATCGGATCCTGCCGTTTCCTCGTAACCGTTCGTGCCGATCACCTTCGAGTCGTAGCCGAAAACCGGGCCCGTCTGCATGAGATCGAGGCCTTTTCCCTGAGGCATCCCCTCTACGATATCAACGAGAACGATGTCTGCAAAATCTTTCAATGCAAGGTCTTGCGCAGTCGTAGCTCCCACGTGTCCCGCACCGATAACGGTGATTTTGCTGCGAGCCATTTCACCCCTCCTTTTCATTAAAGAGTTAAACTGCTAGGGAAACGATCAATCCATATTTGCAATAATGGCCTGTCCGAACTCAGAACACTTCACCTCGTTCACATCCTTGACGCCTTCTGCCCTCATCAGGCGGGCGAAGTCATAGGTGACAGTTTTAGATCCGATGGCGCCTTCAATGCCCTTGATGATAAGGTCGGCCACCTCGTCCCACCCCATATGCTGGAACATCATGACCCCCGACAGGAGCACAGATGAGGGGTTGACCACGTCCTTGCCCGCATACTTGGGCGCGGTGCCGTGGGTTGCCTCGAAAATGGCATGGCCCGACTGATAATTGATGTTTCCTCCCGGGGCGATCCCGATTCCCCCCACCTGGGCTGCAAGGGCGTCGGAGATGTAATCGCCGTTCAAGTTCATCGTTGCGATGACGTCGAACTCCTTGGGGCGGGTGAGCACCTGCTGGAGTGTAATGTCGGCGATGTTGTCTTTGATGAGAACCTTGTCTTTCCACTTTCCGCCGCCGTGGGTATCCCACAGCTTCAAAGTTTCCTCGACCTCATCGAGAATTGCTTTCTGCTTGTCCTCATCCAGCTGGTCGAACCATGCCTCGACCATCCTGGCATTGTCCGCGTTGGAGATATCCGGGTTGCTCTCCTTGTTCTCCAGAACCCAGGCTTCCCGCTGTGCAACCACGTGGGCCCTCAGTTCCGGCTCGTTTGCAAGCTCATATCCCCAGTCCCGGAAAGCCCCCTCGGTAAATTTCATAATGTTCCCTTTATGGACCAGGGTGACGGACTTCCTTCCGTGTTTGATGGCATATAGCACGGCGTCTTTAATCAGCCTCTTAGAGCCCTCGATTGAAACGGGCTTGATCCCGATGGAGGACGTTCCGGGGAATCGTATGTTCTTGACTCCCATTTCCTTGATGAGGAAATCGATTACCTTTTCAGCTTCCGGGGTCTTAGCCATCCATTCGATTCCCGCGTAGATATCTTCCGTGTTCTCCCGGAAAATTACCATGTCGACGAGTTCCGGCTGCCGCACCGGGCTCGGAACACCCTTGAAATACTTAACGGGCCGCAGGCAGACGTAGAGGTCCAGGATCTGGCGGAGAGCAACGTTCAACGACCTGATGCCACCGCCGACAGGTGTGGTAAGCGGGCCCTTGATGCCAACCTTGTACTCCCTGAAAGCTGCAACGGTATCCTCAGGCAGCCAGTCACCGAACTTGTTAAACGCCTTTTCCCCCGCAAAGACCTCAAACCACTGAATTTTTTTCTTACCTCCAAATGCCTTTTCCACGGCGGCGTCAAATACCTTCACCGATGCCCTCCATATGTCAACGCCCGTCCCGTCGCCCTCTATGAAAGGTAGAATTGGGTTGTCCGGAACCTGCAGGTTCCCCGATGCATCAACGGTGATCGCCTGTCCTTCTGTCGGTGGAACAAGATCCTTAAATTTCGACATAACTCCCCTCCCATATTTTTTTTCATGAAAAAGCGTTTCCCGTTATTGGAGATTTGGCAAGCCTCAAAACAATGCATACAGTATACAAATATTGCGTGTTTGTCAAGAAAGACCGAAGAGAAACAAAAAAAATCTTGAAGAGTTGTAAACTCCCTTGAAACAGAACAGGACCGGGCCATAATTGAAAATGCTTCTCAATCCCTCAGTTGAAGGAGGTCGGGATCCCGCCGAATACCCCGAAGAAGTGAAAATCACTTTGCCCCGATTAGCTTTCGAGTTTGATGTGCAGCTCCTTGAGCTGCCTGTTGTCCACCCGTGATGGGGCATCACTCATCATGCAAACCGCTTTCTGGGTCTTCGGGAAGGGAATGACATCCCGTATAGAGTTTGTCCCCGCCATGATCATGACAAGCCTGTCTAGCCCGAGAGCTATCCCGCCGTGGGGTGGGGCACCGTAGCTTAAAGCATCGAGGAGAAAGCCGAATTTTACCCTCGCTTCCTCGCCGGTTATGTTGAGCAGCCTGAACATCTTCTGCTGAAGATCTGCCTGGTGAATCCTGATGCTTCCTCCCCCGATCTCGGAACCATTCAGAACGAGATCATACGCCATCGCCCTGACTTTCAAGGGATTTGTGTCGACAAGCGCTATGTCTTCGTGCACAGGAGAAGTAAAGGGGTGATGCATGGCCACATATCTCTTTTCCTCTTCGTCGTATTCAACCAGCGGGAAATCGGTAACCCAGAGAAATTCGTACCTATCTCCCTTGATCAGGCCAAGTTTTTCCCCGAGATGAATCCTCAACCTCCCCAGTGAGTCGCACACCACATCCCACGCGTCAGCCACGAAAAATATGACATCACCCGGAACAGAACCGGACTTCTCGAGGATCAGATCGAGTTGGAGATCCTCGAAAAATTTACCGATGGGAGATTCCAGCCCCTTCCCCGTTACCTTGAAATAGGCAAGGCCCTTCGCACCGCCTATTTTTGCCACCTCTGTCAGCGCATCAATCTCTGTCCTGGAAATATCAGCCAATCCCGGGGCAACGATACCCCTCACGCAGCCACCCTTTGCAAGAGCCTCATTAAAAACGTTGAATGCTGAGCCACCTGCCTCGGAGGAAAAATCTATTATCTCCATTTCAAATCGTGTGTCCGGCTTGTCTGTACCGAACCGGTCCATGGCCACCCGGTATGGCAACCGTGCGAACGGTCTTTGAACAGGGAAGCCCAGCACATCCTGAAAAACCCTTTCCATGAGTCCCTCCATGGACAGGAACACATCCTCCGAGTCGACGAACGACATCTCCACGTCTATCTGGGTAAACTCCGGCTGCCTGTCTGCCCGCAAATCCTCGTCCCTGAAGCACTTAACGACTTGAAAGTACTTGTCAAATCCAGAGATCATGAGTATCTGCTTGAACAGCTGAGGAGATTGGGGGAGAGCGTAAAAACACCCCGGGTTTACCCTGCTCGGGACCAGATAGTCCCTGGCACCCTCCGGGGTGCTCTTGGTAAGGAAGGGGGTTTCAACCTCGATAAAGTCATGTTCGTAAAAATAACTTCTCACCGATCTGACAATCCGGTGTCTCTTGAAGAGAATCTCCTGCATTTCCGGCCTTCTCAAATCGAAGTACCGGTATTTCAACCTTACATTCTCCGCCACATCCGCGTCTTCATCGAGAGAAAAAGGCGCCGGAAGGGATTCGTTGAGAATATGGAGTCTGTCGGCCAGGATCTCTATCTCTCCCGTCTTCAAACCGGGGTTCACGGTGCCCTCGGGCCTCGGTGAAACCGTGCCCGATACCGAAAGTACGTACTCACCTCTTATCCCGTCTGCCTTCTCGTGAGCCCCTGCACTCACCTGGGGGCTGAAAACTACCTGAACCAGGCCGGTCCTGTCTCTCAAATCTATGAATATGAGCCCACCGTGATCCCTCCTTCTCCTCACCCACCCGCACAGGGTGACCCTCTTTCCGCTGTCACCTCCGGAGAGAATGCCGCAATAATGGGTTCTCTTCATCTGGTTCCCGAACGGTTCCACTTTCCTGCCTCCTTGTTTCTATTTGACCTGTTCCACCACAGCCCTGACAATCTCTTCCCGGGAAACAGCCTCCTCGTCACCCGTCGCCATGTTCTTCAAACGAACCAGCCCCTTTTTCATCTCTGCCTCGCCGATAATGATCACGAAACCGGCATTGATCCTGTTCGCTTTCCTCATCTGGCTCTTGAGCGACTTTCCCTCGTAATCCATCTCGCAGAAAAGACCCCTCTCTTCGAGGCTCCTCTTGAGAACGAAGGCCTCGTCCCGGAACTCCTTTGTTTGCTGGGCGATGAACAGCGTTGGTGACTCATACAGAGACACCGGCTCATCGCCGGAACCAAGAAGCATGATCATCCTCTCCATCCCCATTGCAAACCCTACTCCCGGAACCGGGTCCTTTGATCCGATCATCTCCGCGAGACCATCAAAGCGGCCCCCTGCCGCGACGGCGTTTTGGGACCCGAGAGCCCCCGAGAGGAACTCGAATGTAGTTTTCTGGTAATAGTCGAGACCACGAACCATTCTGCTGTTAACCACGCAGGGAATGGAATGAACAGAAAGAACTCTCATTACTTCATTGAAGTGATCCCTGCAGCCCCGACACAGGGAGTCGAGTGCCACAGGCGCCCCCTTTGTTACCTCGATGCACTTTGCCGACTTGCAATCGAGGACGCGGAGGGGGTTTCTCTCGTACCTTCGATTGCAATCATCGCAGAGATCTGCAAGAACCCCTTTTGTGTATTTGAGCAGCTTCCTGTTATAGCCGGGGCGGCATTCGGGACATCCGAGCGAATTTACTTCGAGGGATAGATTTTTTAAACTCAATCCCTTGAAAAGGTCATGAAGCGTGATGAGCACTTCGGCATCAACGTACGGGGCTTCCGATCCGAGAATCTCGGCACCGGCCTGATGAAATTGTCTCAGCCTGCCCTTCTGTGGTCTTTCATGGCGAAACATCGGCCCCAGGTAAAAAAGCCTGGCGGGAGTTTCCTTGAACAATCCTCTATTTTCTACATATGCCCGGACCACCGGGACCGTCCCCTCGGGCCTCATGGTAAGAAGGTCTCCGCTCTTGTCGGCAAAGGTGTACATTTCCTTCTCGACGATGTCGGTGGTTTCCCCTATGCTCCTTACGAAGAGTTCAGATTTCTCGAGAACAGGCGTCCGAATCTCAAGATATCCCCGCGATAGAAAGTGGTTTCGTATTCTTTTCTCCACCCGAAGCCATACAAAGGTTTCCGGGGGCAAAACATCCTTCATGCCCCGAACGGTATTGATAGACAACTCCCCTCTCCTTTGCTTGATTGATCAGGATTCAGCAATATTGACCACGTTTCTTGTGGTTTCCTTACCCCTGTACATAGCCTTGTCCGCCATCTGGAGAAGCTGTTCTTTGTTTCGAGCGTGGGTCGGATATGTCGCTATACCAACGGATACCGTGAGGTGGAGATCGAGGCCCTCTTCCCGCATAAAGAGATGTCTCTCGACAGCCGTCCTCATTCTCTCCGCGGCAAGAAGAGCCTGGTCGGGGTTGGTCTCGCCAAGGATGACCACAAATTCATCCCCTCCGTATCTCACGATAGTATCCGTCTCACGAACGCAGGCGTTCAAGATAGTGCCCACCTCGCAGAGAACTCTCGACCCTACCAGATGGCCGTAACTGTCATTTACTCGCTTGAAATAGTCGATATCGAGAAAGAGAAGCGAAACCGCCATTCCATACCGGTCAGACCGTTTGAGCTCCCTGTCGAGGACAACTTTCAAATAGCGGGCATTGTAAAGTTTCGTTAGATCGTCTATGTATATCAGGCTCTGAACCTTTATTCCCTTTTCCGCGTTGAAGAGGGCGTACCTGGCCTGTCGCAGCATGAACTGGAGGATTTCTCCGCCAAGCACCTCCGGGTATGGGCGTGCCTTCAGGAACAATATCCCGTATACTGCAGTCATCCCCTCGATGTCGAATCTCACCAGAAAAACCGATTGTGCTCTCCCCTCCAGCCCCGTAACCATCCTTTCACCGAAAATCTCCTTGCCATTGATGATACTGGGGTCATCTTTGCACCTGTCGATCAACTGCTCACCGAAAGCGCCTAAGATATTGGAAATTAATGTCATATCACCGAAACCCGATGCGGACAGCAGTTTGAAACCCGATCCCCTTCCCTCCTGGAGAGAGACCAGCAGACCCGAATCGGCCATGAGGAGCTCCTTGAGAAAATCTATGATGATCTGACAGAGGGTATCATAATCCTGGGTCGTAATCACGGGGAAGCAGTAATTAAAAATTTCCTCCATGGTCCACTTTCTCAGGATTCCGTAGCCGGAAAAAACATACCGCTCGACGATCGACTGAAATTGAGTCGAAAACTCACTCTCTTTCACCATCTCTGAAATGTTCAGCTGTTCATATAGTGTCCTGTCAAAATCCTCCACTTCAGGGAGGAGAACAATAATGGGAGTCATGGGGGCTACCGATTGAACCTGTGAAATCCTGTCAGGTGTAGGAAAGCCATTTCTAAACGTTGCAAGAACAATAAGAGAGCAGGTCTCTTTTTTCAGCAGCTCGATCAATGAGTCCATATCTTCCTTCATGACGAATTCAACATCATCATTCAGGGGCTGTTGTATATGGCCCAGTATCTCGTTTGCCGTTCTGGAAACTAACACTATCCTGTTTTTCGACATAGCAGTATCTTGAGAATCCTTTTAGATTCTGAAGTTTAATTTGAGAGTTTATCAGATTGATTTTTTTTAAACAATCGGGTTTTTCCCCTATTTTTTTCGCCTCTTTCTGATCTTACCTCTATAGTTGTATCGGCATTTTTACCCTTCTTTAAAGTAAGAAGCAAAATGAATGTAAAAGCAGCAAAATAAAGCAACAGGTGTGGAAGGTCGGGAACTTCCACCGTGGATGCAGGACCCGTATATCTGCATAACCACTGGATGGCGCGAAGCAAGATATCAAAGAGCATCGCAAGCGCTCCCCCGCCGAGCGCTGCCAGCGGAATACCGAACAGGCAGACCAAAGCCCACACCATGGCTATGCCGATGAGGGGGATAAAGAGAGGGACGAAGATAACGTTGTATATGAAACCGAAAAGCGCAACACGGTTGAAAAAATATGCAGAAAGGGGAACCGAGGCACAGTAAGCGGTAATCGAAATGCACAACCCGATGGCAACACTGCCCACCGGGCGGGAGGGAAGAGCCCCAAGAAGAAGAAGGAGGTAAAAGGTAATGATGAACGAAAAAACGAATGAGGCGGTTATTGCCTCGGCGGGTTCCGAGATGATCACCAGGAAAAAAGCAAACGCCAGGGGTGTGAAAACGGAACGGTCGTCATATTTTCGGACCGTTAAGGCGGAAAATATCATCATCGAGTATGCCCGGGATACAGTGACCGGCATGCCCGCCAGGAAAGCATATGCCAGTGTTCCGAGTGCAGCCAGGGCAAGCGACGGACCATTCATGTCAAAGATAAAACCCAGGCGGTTGAGAATGAGGAAAAGGACGCGGGAGGCAAAGCCGAAGAAGAAAAATCCTATTCCCACGTGAAGGCCGGAAATTGCCTGGAGGTGGGCCAGGCCGCTATCGACCAATACCTTTCTGCATGCCGACTGGTACCCCCTTTTCCCCGTGAGAATCGAGAGGAGGAAATCCTTTCCCATTTTATATCTCTCTGCGTCACGGAGCGCATCGTTGATCCTGGAAACGAGCGCTCCGCGCGTCCCTCTCCATCCTTTTTCCCCAAAAAAAATCATCCTCCCTCTCACTGGGGCAATTTTGAACGGAAACCCGCTGACTACTGCTCTTATGGCATGTATCGACCCCGACCCCGAAAGTGAATGCTTCTTGACCCTCCCCAAGCCGAGTATTCTTTTGCCCTTTCTGTCCTCATACCACCCGGAATCCCCGAATGTCTGGAGCATGATTTTCGGAATGAACAGGGGGTCCCGGTTTTCATAAACCAGTTCCAACCGGGCTTCTCTCACGATCAGGCCAACAAGAGGCCCCTCCTGCTTCACCTCGGCAACCACACCGAGAAATCTGACCGTTTCTCCGCCACTGAGATTCTGTCCGCCGGGAACGGGCACACCGGAAAGAACCCCCCGAATCGAACCGGCA
>JBFFNJ010000093.1:0-8227 GCA_041563215.1 Candidatus Deferrimicrobia bacterium
ATATGGTTGAAGTGTATGTCGGCCACGAGGGGGACAAAGGTCCTTCTTTTTATCTTTCCGAACGCTGTAGCCGCTTCATCATCGGGTATCGCCACCCTGACGATCTCACAACCGGATTTAACAAGAGATGAAATCTGCCGGAGAGTGGCCTCGACGTCCCTGGTATCGGTCTTCGTCATCGACTGGACAGCGATTGGCGCATCTGCCCCGATTTCAACCGTCCCTACGGATATTTTTCTCGTTTTCCTTCTCCCCATTGGCTTGACACATCGAATCAGTGCAATATCCGACCTTGAAAGAGGCAGGTTAGCTATCATCCGGGTATTTAAAACCACATATGGATGCATCCTGCCATGATCTTACTCCACTATCGGATCATCCTGATCACCGTGAGAACATTGTATCAGGAAGAGATACTTTTTGGGATAATTCGTGGTCAGCTCACCTGTTTTAGACCACCATTTCCCGTCATTCAAACCGTGTACGTATAAGACAGAGGAGAAAATTCACACCCGGGTGGTGGAAGGGTAAGATATATTGCCCCCTGCGGGTGCCCCCCTTTCTGTCTGCCAAACCATTTTCCCCGGGGGGCCTGGAACGGGTGATCGAAAAACCTATTTTGCGGCAACGGAAAGGTTGAACTCCTGGGTTGCATCCCCGCCGTAACCATCGATTGCTTTTACCACTGCCTTGACGGGGAGGTTCTCGTCAAAGGTCCTCACGTCCCAGTGCAGCGTATCCTCCATGAGGATCATACCCGGGGGACCTTCGAGGAGCTCGAAGATCAGTTCGTCGCCGTCAGGATCCTGTGCGGCTAATTTGTAGGTAAAGATGTCGCCAGCCAGGTTAACTGGAGGTTTTGAAACGATTCTGGGCGGCCTGTTTGATATCCTGAACAAAGGGGTGTTCATTTCCTCACCTTTTACCATGGCATCGCTAGGGCTGACAGCGCAATAAACCCTGTCCCCTCTTTTCAGCCGGGTAATGTCAAGTTTTCTCTCGCTGCCCTCATGGACGGGTTCGTCGTTGACGAAGAACCGGTAATTATACGTTACGGTGTCTCCGTCGAGGTCGACAGCTGCTGCATTTACCTGGAAGAAGAACGCCCCGCCTGCAGACGCCGTCTCCGTGTCGAGCGAGTCTATTTTCGGGGGGGAGTTGGCAATGCTCGTCACCCCCGTTACGAGGGTTTCATAGCCCTGAGCTTCAAATTCCACCTCCGCGTAGACCCAGTCGCCCCGCCTCAAGGAAGAGAGGTTCAGGTTATCCCCTCCCCTCTCGAAGAGATCCTCGTTCACATACCAGCTCACCGAAAAGGGGGGAACTTTTCCACCTCCCCCGCCAAGGATTTCCACCTTCAGGGTATCACTGACAGTGGGGCTTTCGGGAACCAGGACGGCTTTTATCCGCACACTCAGCCCGTCCTTTCTTTCCACAGCGGGGGCACCATTCGTTTTTCCCTCTACCTGTGGCACTGCCCGGTCCTTTTTTACCGGTTGCGAAGTATTCTCAGAACAGGCCGCAAAAACAACACACAGAGCGCATAGAGCCGCGAGTGACAGCGCCTTTGACACTGGAAATCTACTCATGTGGTTCACGCCTCCTTTCGTTGATCCCTTTCATGAAAGGCCCGGAAACTTTTCCGGGGAAATTTCCGGGCCTTTTTCTGGCTCATATCACAGATTATCTTCCTTCCACCCCGCGAGTCCGGGCTTCAGGCTGTACGTGCTTATTGCCTCTATTTCCAAAATCGACCCGGTCGACTGCTGCGAAAACCCTTTTATCCCTCCGCTCTCCGTCACGATCGCGCCGATGGATGAGGGCATGCCGTAACCCAGGGATTTGCTCCTGGATACCGTCGTCGGTTGAGATACCTTCTCATCGCTGAAGACATACTGCTTGAAGGCCGTACCCGTCTCGTAATAAACAGAGTAGATATTGCTGTTTCCTTCGTAGACACAGGAGTCCGTACCCTGCGTCGGCTGGTAGGTGGGCCAGATGACCAGGCCGCCAAGAACGGTTGGCTTCGATATCACCCGCTCCCCGAGGTGCTGGTTCAGGGCAGGGTCGCTGTTGTAGAGGTCGTCGGTGGTGATGGACGCGTGGTCTATGTACCATCCGTCGCTCGCGTCAATCTCGAGCATCAGGCCGCTCCAGTTGCTGTAGGATAAGGATTCCTCGAGGGATGCTACCGTGCTCCCCCCTGAGCTTACTGTGGTATTGGTCGAGTTAAAGAGGTTGTTTTTCGAAATTTCCACGGTGCTGGTATAGGGGGACAGCCACGGCTGCGCTTTGTCCTTGATCCCGTAAAACGCGCCGCTGTCGGTTGAATTTTTGTCTGCCGAACCGATGAACTTCCCGGTTCCGAAAAACACCCACAGGTTCCCCTTTCCATCCAGGGCTGCCGACGGCGCCGAAGTTATCGGCTCGTCCGTTGAAAAGAGGGTTGACAGGACCCACTGCGATGGGTCAGGGGAATTTTTCGTGTTCAACCGGTACATCTTACCCCGGTAGGACGAGGAGGCGCTGTGATAGTAGCTCTGTCCCGAATACACCACGTCGACCACGGCGTCACCCCGGAGATAAACATTTGCATCGACCGTTATCGTATCAGCGAAGAATCCTCCCGCGTCGACGATGCCCTCCGATGTCGTAAAGGTCCGAACAAGGGTGCCCGATTCCATTTCGACCACGTAGAGTTCCCCATTGGCTAGTGTCGACGTGGTGATGTTGGAATTGGTGTCAAAGTCCTTCGGCCCGGATCCGACGATCATGTACCACTTGTCACCCGAAGCTGCCACGTCGCCGTTGATGTCGCGGCTGAGGACTCTCGCCACACCGGGAAAGCCGCTCGTAAGCGTGCCGTTATTCGGGACAAAGGTCCAAAGAAGCTGCGGTGGGCTCTCCGGGTCGGTGATATCCAGGGCAAAGTAAGCCGAGGCAAGCGTTTCTTCAACCCCTCCGTTGCATATATTCATCGGCCTGCCGCCGAACCTCATGCCGCCGATGAGAATCGTCCCCCAGCCGTAGGGGTGGGTGCCGCTCGGGTCGTTGAACTCGCCCTCGAATATCCTGGCATCAACCACCTTCGGCGTAAGGTCCACGTAATAAACATGTCCCGTGTCCTTGTAGGAAGTCTCGGTCAACCATTTCACGTGTGGGAGCAGCTGCTTTGGCAGATACGCCCACATCTCCTGGCCGAGCTGCAGGGAACTGCTGTTATCGTAGACGGCCGGGTCGGATGAGGTGTCCAGATTTTTGTAAAACTGCTTCTGCGCCGAGTTATAGAATCCTCCGTTGAAAGCGTGGAGCATGCCGTCGTTCCCCCCGACGTAAACCATGACCCTCCTGTCCCTGTATTTCTCGAAAAACTTCCTGTAGGTCGAGTCGCCGTAAATCAGATCGTAGTTTTCCTTCGGCCGGCTGACGGCAACGGGAGACGAGTTGATGATATCGCCCAACTTCCAGACACCCGTCGTTCCCTTGTACGTAACCGTCCTGGACCTGTACCCGGAAACCGCTTCCCCGTGGAGATAATTTATTATCTTTGCCGACTCCGTGTCGTCTGCTGCCCTTAGATAATCCCTCCACAGGGATGCATTGGTGTCATTGAAGTCATAGTATCCGGTATAGGCATAATCGACGAAGATCTTTCTCGGATTGGAGCTTACGTTCCTTGCAAGGAGCAGTTTGCCGGCGTCCCATATCGTCTTTACGTTCTCTATGGGAACGAATCCTCCCTTGATCTTGAAGTCATCTGCAGTGCTGTTATCATCGGGGATGCCGTTGCCGTTGGTGTCCTCGTACCGGTAGGCTATTGCTCCCTGGACCACGTCGTAATCCATTTTAATTATGCAGTCACCCGGGTCTGCGGTGCTTCCGCAGGTGCCCGTTGTATCCAGTCTCCAGTTCCCGTTCGAGTCCTCCCGCACGTTGCCACTCTTATCGATGAACAGTGAAGTGATGTTGCCGATCCAGTTCACGCTATCGGTCCCGAACTTGTCTGCCGTCGTGTTCGGGTAGAAGAGTGCCTGGTAAATGACCGCATCCCCCTTTCCCGAAGTGGTGAGAATCGAGGCCGCCGTACCGGAGGAGGATCTCTTCAGGATATCCAGCAACGCGGCTTTCAGCTGGGCTTCAAGCGCTGGCCCGCTGCTGGCGGGAAAGTAGGTGTCGGGGTTTCCATCCCCGTTCGAATCCCACTCGGAGGATAACCCTGGCTGATTGTCCCCGTCGACATCCTCGAAGCCCCCGTATTTCGAAGTTTCCTTCAAAAGCTGCTCCCCCTTGCTCGAACTTCCGAAGGCGTAGACGGTGTATACCGTGAGATTCTGGTAACCGTCCACGTCGTCCCTCAAATCGTTGGTGTGAGCGTAGTACGCAACGCCCCCGAGGTAATAGGTCCCGTCGTGGTCCGGTACGGTCGGCTCGAGGAGGTCGCTGTCCCTGTTGTTTGGGGGCGCCCCTTCTATGGCATCGATCTCGTTCATATAGTTCACCACGTTGAAGTCGGCATCCATCACCGGCGCCAGGCTCACTCCGGAAAAGCTCGTTCCGGGAAGGTTCTTGTCTTTCGTCGATTCACCCGAGGTAAGGATGATCACGAAGTTCTTCTCACAGGGGTTGTCCGTTACGGGGTCGTTTGTCCCGGCATTCCCGCTATGATAGGCGTTAGGACCATTTTGAAAATACCGTACCGCCTGGTACAGCGATTCGCCAAGGGGGTTGTGGGCGAGCGGGTCGGCGTTTGCAAGGCCGGAGAAAAAATCGTTCCGCGATGACTGGGAAACGGGAATTCTCACGTCTCCGCCGTCGTACTCGTTCGACTTTCCGCCCTCGAACCTGTTCCCCTCGTTGAGCGTCATGAGTCCGAAGCGGACCGCATCGTCGCTTCCGTCCAGATATTCATCGACGAAGGTGTGGAGCACTCCTGTGGGGGCCGCGGGGTTCAGGATCTTTATCTCGAACCTTTCGGCGAAGTCACTGCAGGTGCTGTCGGTGCAGATATTCACAATTCCGCTGTTTGAGTCGCCGTCGAGCATGTAGTACCGGCCATTGTAGGTCTTGAAATAGTCCCAGTGAGCCATCTGCTCTGTATCTGCCGTGCTATTCGGCGGATGATTGGGTTTGTTCTGGCCTTCGAGCAACTTGGGCGAATTTTTCTGCGCTCTGTTTAGGTATTTCCCTCCGATGGCCACTTTTTTCAGGATGTCGATCTTTCGCATGGTTAGCCAGTTCAGGAAATTCCCCGGGAGGCCTCCCGCCGCGTCGGCGGCAAAATACCCCCCCGAATCGTAGCGGTACATGACTCCTATTTCGAAATAGCCGTAATATCTGGTGTTCGGATCAAAACTTGCGTCGATGGTGCAAAATGCGCTGCCGGCGTTACAATCGTTCGGCAGTCCATCGCCGTTTCTGTCATATTTCTCCGGCACTTTGTAGGCAAACTCGTAGAGGTCAGCCGAATTGGCAAACAAAATGAGAACGTTCGGTGTCCCTCCTCCCTTCGTGACAAAGGGGGGAACAGCGTTGTATCCTGCAGAGGAAATGTTCACGTAATCAGCAGGGTCACAGGGAACTCCCGGAGATTGGGCCGGCAGGGTTATGAGGACTGAAGCCACAGAAAGAGACACAAGAAACAGGGCAATAAAGTGAGGCTTTCTCCCCTCCCTGTCATTCTTTCTCGCCCGGCCTCTTTTTATATACTTATTCATGTAACACCTCCTGGTTCACATGGGGCAAAAGTAAATCCATGGGAATGTCTGACGTTACCGTGCTTTTTTCCATGCTTTTTCCTTTTCTTCATCTCTCACACCGATCACATGATGATATACCGGTAGATTGACCCTACCCTGGCCGTCGATCCAAGCGCTCCCTGCGCGATCACGTTAATCCGGTAGTGGACTATCGCACCGGCGCTGCTTACCCCCTTCCCGACGCCGAGATATCCCGAAGCGAACTCGATCGAAGACCCCTGGAGGGTTGTGGCGTAGAGAAAGTCGATATCCGTGTTGACCGTCGTGCTGTCGACGGGAAAGACGAGATCGGGAGCGAAGACGGAACTCGTCGGGTCAGCGCTGTCCATCGTATCATCCAGGTCGATATCTCCGGGGGCACCGGTGATCTCGTTCACAATGTTCGCTACAGATGCGTTCCGGAGGGAATCATAGGCTATGGGAAAGGAGCGATCGTACACCGTTTCCCCGATCAGGGGCACCGAGTATTCGATCCCGGCCTCCCCCGCGTGCATGTTCCGTTTTTTGAGGCTCTTGTTGCCGCCGATCTTGATCCCCGTCGTGGTGGTGGAGATGGACATCATCCCTATAAAGGTCACGACGACGAGAAGGACCATGACCGTTACCAGAACTATTCCTCTCTCGTTTCTCATATCTCACCTCACCGGATTCCGGAGGGATACCTCCATTTGAAGCACCCTTCTCCTGAAGAAGTCATTTGTGCCCGTCGTGTTGTTTTCGAGGACCACGCTAGCCGCATCTGGCTGAACAGCGTTCATCACCTCCCGCTCTGTCCTTGCGAGGAGAGAAACCTTCACCTTGTCGGTTACGCCATCGCCGTCGAAGTCGATTTCGGATAGCTGGAGGTCATCCACGTTATCGGCAATCGGCTGGTCGCCGTACCCATCGCCGTTCACGTCATTTGCGGTGTTGTACGTGGGCGAACTCCGGTACAGAATGTTTCCGCTGACGAAGTATGCAACATTTTCTATGAGGTAAACGCACCTTTTGCTCGGATAATAGCGATCCACCGGCGTCGATCCGCTCACGGTAATGGTGGTTCCTGAGACCGATGTGATATCAAGATAGGTAAGTCCATCTATGGTGATATACCCGCGGGTCGTCGTATTGAGCGTCGGCGCACCCGGCTCGTATGTGATGTCGAACGTCGTAGCGCCAGGATTTACGGCACCGTTTACCTCGCCAACCTTCCTGAACCCGCCCAGGACGATGAAGCTGTCCGGGCCCGAATCGACCCCGGTATCGGTAAAGTCGAATGACGTGGTCTGGCCATTGATATTCGGACTGTCGGGCACACCGAATCCCGATTCCCTGATGTCCTTCGTGATGATGTCCATGGCAGTGCTTCCCGCATACTGCATGTCCGTAATCTGAGATTCCGTTGTAAAGGTATTGTGGTGAAGGTTGTAGGTCAAAAAGGCCGAAGCGATCACCAGTGATGAGATAACGAGGGAAACCATCATCTCAACCAGGGTAAAACCCCGATATTCTGTCAGCTTTATTCTTCTTTTCATCATATATCTCCAGACTTGACGGTGGTCAATGTCACTGCATGGGCTTCGCCCTTTATGGTCCAGTTCACCGTCGCCGAAATCGTTTTGGAGTTGGGCGCGCTGTCGACAACCGTCCACCTCCTGAAATAGATCCCCCCGGCTGCGCCCTGCTCGTCGATCGGATTGGCCACACCGGCCAGTTCGCCATTTTCATGAGGGTTATCAGCTACGTTGCTTGAGATGAGTGGATCATCGTATTCGAGAACTCTGACCTGCTCCAGGAGGTCTTCCGCGAGCACCACACCGGTCTGCAATTCTCTTGAAAAAGCGTTTCCCTGAATTGCCGTGGTTTGCAAAAGAAGGGCCCCAAGGAGACCAACCATGAGAATCACCAGGGCAATGAGAACTTCGAGAAGGGTAAAGCCTGCGGAATTCTTAAAACACTTTTGACCAGACATTTCCTCCCTCCCATCTCCATAAATTTGTTTTTCCAACGACCGATTCGACGCTCACCAAAAAATTGTTCCCCGCTTGATCCCTGATGAACACGCAACCCAGGTTGGGTACCGATCCGTCTGAGTTAAACGTGAGGACCGGCGGGGACCCCCAGCCGCTCAGCCCGTTCGCGGGTATTGCACCCCCGCAGGCTAGTGAGCCGGTGGGGCCGTTTGGCGCATCGCTGCCGAATGTGATCTCGGAACTGTAGGTGGAGAGGCCCACAATCTTGCTCCCACCGGTACCGAATCCATCGGGATCCGAATCGGCGTCGTTTTCGAAGCCACACAGATACCGGTCATTGCCCGGGTCGAACACGATGCGGTAATCCATTACCGCTTCCTTTATCCCGTGGGACCTTGTCAGGTTGATATTCTCGGCAATCTCCGCCGCAGCGCGCTTCACTTTGTTCCGCTTGATCGTGCCCATGAAACTGGGTACTGCCATGAAAGACACGATTGCCAGGATAACGGCAACGATCAT
>JBFFNJ010000094.1:0-8154 GCA_041563215.1 Candidatus Deferrimicrobia bacterium
CGGGATGGAGCGTGTGGGTGTAAAAGGTCACCTCCTCCTCGCCCGATTTCATCTTCAGTGAGGGGATATCGCTTCCGATGACCATGAAGACTCGAATGGTATCTTTTCCCAGTTTGATGATGTTCATTCCCGGCGTAAGCTCCACATTCCCCCGGAAGAACTCCCCGTCCTCGAGGGAAAACTTCCGGATGTAATTGACCTCGCCCTCAACCGGCCCATCGTCTTCTGCAAAGCCGTAGATGGTGATTTTTTTCCCGCCCGTCAGGGTCAGATCGGGCGGATACAACACGTCTGTTTTCCCGCGCGACGGAAAGAAAAGCGAGAACAGAAAAAGTACAGCGATGAGTGACCGGTTGATGTTCATGCGCAGATTCAGTGAGCGGCGACTCCGGCTTGATCCGTGGAGTCGACCCCCTCGGTCACGACTCCAGCCTCCCCTTTCTTGAACGGATCCCGGGTAAAGACGGTCGTGGATTTTACGCTGGGGCACCGGGTGCAGTCGAGGCACCGCACGCAGTCGATCGAGTTGGGCTCCCGGTCGACCCGTATGTCGACGGGGCATATCTTCTCGCACTTACCACACTTGGTGCAGGTATCGGGATTCCACTCGAGCCGGAAAAAGCTCGCCTTGTTGAAAACGGAGAATATCGCTCCCAGGGGGCAGACCACCCGGCAAAAGGGCCTCTTCGACAGCACGGACGTGGAAATGAAGAGCAGCAGGATCGAGATCTTCACCCAGAAGAGCCACTTGATCATGGACCGCACGTTCAGGTTGAGGGTTACCCAGGGAATCCCGCCGATAAGGGTCCCCATGGGGCACAGCTTGGAGAACCAGTTCTCCTGGGTCACATAGGGAATGATGAACACCAGGCCGACCAGAACCAGGTACTTTCCATAGCGCAGGAAAGTGGGAATGCCGAACTTCCAGCTCCTGAACTTGTAGAGGATATCCTGCAGGAACCCGAATGGACAGAGGGTGCCGCAGGTCATGCGGCCGATGCTCGAGCCGACGACCCCGAGTATCCCCATCGCGTAATAGGGGACGTGGCCGGTGACCATGAAGTGCTGAATGGTGCCTATCGGACAGGAGAAAAGGGCGTTGGGGCAGGCGTAGCAGTTCAAAACGGGCACGCAGAAGCTCTTGAGTGACCCCTGGTAGAGGGAAGCGGTAAAAATGCCCTTGAAATAGCCGTTGGTGCCGAAGGTGCCGATGAGCTGGACGATCCTTCGCTTGAGATAGTCCAATCTATTACCCCGGATGCGATTATCTGATCAAGGCGGGGATAAACCCCTGCCCCTGTAAAAAACCGGAAAACCCAAAGTTGAGGGTTGAAAGTTGGCGGTAACAAGAATCACGACTTTCTCCTCTTTAGACCTTCACCTCTCGAAAATTTTCTGTTTGCTGTTTTGCCCTTACTCTGCACAACCACCCAGTTTCTCGTTTCTCGTTGGGTGTTCATTCCGCATTCCGCATTCCGAATTCAGCATTACCATCTTTCCCTGTTTCTCCCTTGCCCCTGAATCCTGAATACCTGGGGGTCACCCGACCCCTATGCAGGAGAGTCAGAGCATCGCACCGTTGAAGAGGGTCTCTCCCATCTCCCCCCGGTAGATGCCGAAGACGAGCGCCGAAACAGTCAGGAGCGCAACCACGACAAAGATAACCTTTTTCAAGACCAATCCTCCATCAAGCTATCCAAAATATTATAATCGGTATCTGGCAACAGCGACCGAGAATATTGCTTCGAACCCTGCCACCAGCCGACCTTTTATTCTGCACTCTGCACTGCCATCGCAGGGAGTCTGTAGTCCCGAGTCCCGGCTCCCGTGAAACCAGTTTCGCGTTTCGAGTTTCTCGTTTCTCGTTGGGTGTTCATTCCGAATTCCGAATTCCGCATTACCATCTGATCCCTTGAACCCTCGACCCCTCTGACCCTGCAATTGAACGATTTTGATTTTTCACTCTACACTCTGCATTACCATTTTTTCTTCTGCATCAATACCCCAGCTTTTCCCCCGCCTTTCTGTAAAAGAGGGCGGCCTTGTTCAGGTTCCCGCTTTCCTCGTATACCGTTCCCGCGAGGGCAAGGACTTCCGGGTCCATGCGGGCGAGGCCGACCGCCTCCATCACGTACCTGTCCGTCTCCTTCTCGTTTCCCCTTTTCGCCAGGATCAGCCCTTTGACAATAAGCGCGGTGGTGTATGCCGGGTTTTTTTCCAAAACACTGTCCGCCAGCTTTTCGGCATCGTCGACAGCCCCTTCCCGAACGAGAACCCGTGCAAGCCCGGTGGATGCGGCCTCATCGCCCGGGGATACCTCCAGCGCCGTTTCGAACATCTCCTTCGCTTTCAGAAGGTAGGCCTTCTTCTTTGCCGCCTTCGCCAGGTAGATGTCCCCGAGAAGGACCTTCGGCTTGACGAACTTATCGTCGCTTTTGATGGCAATTTGCAGCTTTCTCTCCGCCTTCGAATGCATGCCGGAGTCATAGAGCCTCCGTGCCAGGTTGTAGTTCAGAAGGGATGACCGTTCGGGCCTGTATCCCGTCTCCGAGGCCGTCGAAGCCGACGCATCCTCTTTCACGCCGAGCAGGACTTCGATTCTCTCCTTTATCTCACCTCTTGCAAGCGAGGGATACCCGTTTACGGTGGCGACGATGATCCCCCCGGACTTTACAACGGCGCTCGAGGGAACTGCCACGACGCCGAAACGCCGGAAGACTCCCAGGTCCGTGTCGACCAGAACCGAGTAGGTCACCCCGAGTTCGGCGACCTTGGCTCTTACCGTTTCGATCTCCCCTGCGTCCATGCCCTCATGGTCAACGTTGATGGCAATTATCTCTAGATCCTGCTCTTGCAAAGCGCTCCTGACCTCTTCCAGGTCTTTCAGCTGGACGAGAGAACGCTCGCTCCAGGTGGCGAAGAACACGATGACCGCCGCCTTTTTCCCCTTGATCCCATCAGAGGAGACGTCCTGTCCCCCGAGGTCCTTCAGCGTAAAGCTCGGAACCTCCATGCCCTCTCCCAGGTTCTTGAAAGCCGCAGCAGCGGTGGATATGAGCATGGCCGATGCAAAGACCATGACAGCGTGAAAAACAAGAGAACAAAAATCCACCTTCACTCTCCTTTTCTTCAATGCAGCCCCTCCCCGATAATTGAGAAGTAATCATGCAAAAACGCATTATTGCCGGAATCGAACGCCGTGAAATTTTTGAGATCTTACCTTGACTCCCCGCCCGTGCCCGGCCGGCCGGGGATCCGGCACCCCGCCCTATCTCAGGAAATTCGCTTCCTCCGACGAGTGGGGGTTGTGGCACTTCTCGCATTTTTTGTTTTTCGCGGACAAAACGTGCGTCCTGGAACTGCTCTGGTCGTGGCACGAGATGCAAAGGACCCGGGTATCGTCCTTCAGAAAAAAGGCATTCCTGGATCCGTGGGGTTCGTGACAGACGGCGCACGCACCGCCAGCCAGGGGTCCGTGGACGAACTTCTTGTCGTCTTTCTTATTGTGGCACCGGTAGCAGAGGGAGTCCTCGGGCCGCGAAATGGAATACCCCTGCCGGTGGCAATCGCCACATCCCATCTTAGCAATGTGGTACCGGTAAGCCCCGCCATTTCTCACCTGGAAGTTTACCGCCACCGGCTTCGTCCCGGGGAAAGCGATCTCGACCCTGTTCTCCCCTTTCTTGAGATCGATCTCCTTGTAGAAGACGCCGTCATGCAGGTTCGCCTTTACCTTTTTCCCATCCCCCAGGATCAAGGTCACCTCTCCCCTCGTCTCTCCGCAGACCTTTCCGATGAACAGGGATTTCCCCGGCGAAAGAACTGCATCGCTTTCCGGCTGAAACAGGATGATGCCGGGGCTTTTGGCAAAGGTGGCGGGTGGCCCAAAAACAAAAGAAAACATCCCTATGACGAGAAAAAAAGGGGCAATCCTCTTCATGGTTATCCGCTGCCCCCTTCTCCCTATCCGCATCAGTCCGTTCATTCCCCAAGGACCTTCTTCAGCGCTTTCCGGTAGAACTTTACGGCGTTTTCAAGGTCCCCTTTTTTCTCGTAGGCGTTGCCGAGCCAGTAGTATGCCCTCTGTGGCCTGGGGTTGAGCATGCTTGCGCTGGTGAGGTTCTCGACGGCGCCGTCGTAATCACCCTTCTCAATCAGCACGATCCCCAGGGCGATTTTGGCATCTCTCAAATCCGGGTTCTCCTCCAGGATCGCTTTCAGTTCGGCCATCGCCTCGTCGACCCTGCCGGCCTTGCCCGCCGACTCCGCGTGGAGGGTCCTCGCTTCCAGGTTCGCGGGGTCTTTTTCGATGGCCTCTTTAAACGCCTGGGAAGCCTTCTCGTGCATCCCCTTCGCAGCGAGCTTCTTCCCGAGGGTAATGAGGCGTTCCGCCTCCATCTGCCCGGCTGACTTCTGCACCTCGCCGTCCGGGCGCACGAGCTTCTCGTAATCGGCCTCGGTCATGGCCCCGGCCAGGACCTTGACCTTTCCACCGACGATGTTTTCGTACTCCATGTCGTAGGATGAGTGCTCGAACGCCAGCTTTCCCTCGCCGTCGACGATGGCCGTGGCCGGAAGGACGAAGAGCCCCCATTCGCCGTAGACCTTCCGGTCGCTGTCGAAGGCCACGGGGAGCGTTATTTTTTCCTCTTCCAGAAAGGCCTTTACTTCCTCGACCCTGTCCTCATAGGAGACGACGACGTACACACCGACTCCCTTCTGGGATATCTCCTGATAAATTTTCTCCAGCGTTCCGAGCATTGCTTTCGACTTGCTGTTTTTCGCCACCGACACGAAGGCCACCAGCTTGACCCTGCCGTCGGCGGGGGTAAAGGCGACATCCCTGCCCTTCATATCCTTCAGGGCAAACCCCGGGACCGATTCGCCCACTTTCTGTGTTCTGAAGGTGGACCCGAAAGCCGCAGACCCTATGCAGGAGAGCAGCGCCATCGTCGCAAGGGAAGCGAGAAGGAGTCTCGACAGTTTCACGTTCAGCATCGTTTTACTCCTTGAAACAGGCAAGGTTCACCGCGCTCTTTCTCACTCGTTTACTACCGGTTTGTCCCTGTCGTACTGCTTCGGCTTGTGGCACCCGACCTCACAGCCGCCGCCCGTCTCCGTCTTCATGAATTTCACGGGGAGCTTCCACATCTTCCCGAAGGGCACGTCCTCCCTGATGTGCTTCTCCTGGTCTCCCGCGTGGACCTGGTGGCAGGCCTTGCAGGAGCGTCCCTTCTCCTTGTTTACGTGGAGGAAGTGGAGGTTCTCGTCTCCATTTCTGAAGTTGGTAAGCCTCGTCGTCACCCTGTCCAGGGCGATGTCCTTGTTGTGGCAGCCGAAGCAAAGAGCGTAGTTCTCCGTCTTGTAGGGTTTGTAGAACTCTGCGGGGAAATACTTTTTGAGTATCTTCGGGTTGTTTGTGCCGTGGGGATTGTGGCAGGCAAAGCAGTCGTTCTGCTTGACCGGCCCGTGGAGATGTTTCGCCGATTCGACCGATTTCCCCATATCCTGGTGGCAGCCGAAACAGATATCCTTGGTGTGGGTCTTCAGCTGGCGGGGGAAGTCCGACGAATGGGGCGTGTGGCACAGCGTGCAGTCCCCCTTCTTCAGGGCGCCGTGCTTGAATTCCGACTGCTCAAGGAGCTTCGCCATGTCTTTGTGGCAATTCAGGCACAGCTCCTTTCCGCCGATCTTGAGCTGGAAGCTGTAATCGGTATTGTGCGGGTCGTGGCAGTTGTTGCACTTCTCCGCAGCCGGCTTGTGGACATACTTCTTCGTGAACTGGGCCCGCCTGTCCTCGTGGCATAGGAAGCAGAGCTCGTTGCTCTCTGCCTCGAGCATAAACTCGTTCTCTGTAGAGTGCGGATTGTGGCACACCATGCAGTCGCCAGATGCAACGGGGCCATGGACGAACTGTTTCACCGTCTTGGTATTCTGATGGCACTTGAAGCAGAGCTCGCTGACCGTCTGGGCCTTTAGCATCTTCGGCGCACTCGACCCGTGGGGGTCGTGGCAGGCGGTGCACTCACCTTTCGCCACGGGGGCGTGAACGACATCATTCGTATCCATAGGCTCGTGGCACAGGTAGCACAGACCCTTGCCTTTTGCGGGAAACTGGAAATCCTGGGCAGCCTTTTTGGTGGGATGGTTCTTCTTGCCCTTCGTGTGGCACACGGCACACTGTCCCACGCCCACGGGTCCGTGAACGTATTCCGTCTTCCCCATCTGGGCGTGACATTTGTCGGTTACACAGCTCTGAGAGAGAGCCTTTCCGGGAAAAAAAATAATGAGAATGGCTATTGCTAAAGCGGTAAACGAGATTAAGCTGAAGGCTTCCTTCATCGTTTTGCCCCCTACCGTGTTAATTCAAGAAAACCATAATGCAAAATTCTATGAAAAGCAAATGGTTCTCTTTACGATCCGCCGTAGCTGTGCAGCCCCGAAAGAACGAGGTTCACGCCGAGGTAGCAGAATACCGTCGCCAGGAACCCGATGATGGAGAGTATCGCCGTCCTTCTTCCGTACCAACCTCTCGTTATCCTAGCGTGAAGAAAAGCTGCGTAAATGAGCCAGACGATGAGGGACCAGGTCTCCTTGGGGTCCCAGGACCAGTAGGTGCCCCAGGCATAGTTGGCCCAGGCGGCCCCCGTGATGATCCCGGCCGTTAGGAAGGGAAAGCCGTAGATCACGCCCCGGTAAACCAGGTCGTCCAGGACCCTGGTCTTGGGAAAAGAGCCCACGACGCCTTTCTCCATCCCCTGTTTCTCCTGCCTCTCCTTGAGAAGATACATCACGGCCACGCCGCAGGAGACGGCGAAAGCGGCGTAACCGATAAAGCAGGTGATGACGTGGATGTGCAGCCAGTAAGACTGGAGAGCAGGGACGAGTGGCTGTATGGAGCTTTCCACGGTGCCGGCAAAAAGCATGGTGAAAAAGGCGATGGGGAGGACAAAAGCGCCGAACGCCCTCGTCTTGTATTTCACCTCGACGAAGAGGTAAAAGAGGATGATGGACCAGGCGAAAAATACCAGGGACTCATAGAGGTTGGTGATGGGTATGCGCCCGATCCCGAGCTTGTACGATTCCACCCACCTGATGATAAGGGCTGCAGTCGCCGATATGCCGGAAACCAGGGTCACCGCCGATGCCAGCTTGCCCACACCCTCTTTCTTCGCGTAGAGATAAAAGACATAGAGAACCGATGCCAGCCCGTAGAGGACCATCGCTATATCGAAAAATCTGACGTTCAGGTTATCCATACAAAAGCTCCTTTACCGTAAAAAGACTTTACAGCTTCGCTATCTCATCCCTGATTCGCGCGAAGGTTTTTTCGAAAGAAAGCCTGTTCTTGTTCGCCGCCCCGGCAAGAACCATCTCTGCCCTCCCATCCTTTCCCGGGACGATCTTCAGCCACAGTCTCCGGTGAGAGCCGAAAAACGCCACGAGGATACCGATTACCATGACGGTGCACCCGACCCACACGATGTTGACGCCGGGGTCCTTGGCTACCTGGAGGCCGGTGTAGAAAATCGTGTCTATCCCGCTGAAGGAGAGGTAGCTGCTATCTCCCCTTCTCTTGTCGAAATCGGGGAAGTTTTTGAACAGCCAGAACCGGTTGGCCTTTTCTCCCTCCTTCGTCAGGGAGACCAGGAGCGCCGGCCCGAACCCCTGGAAGTTCTCGGAATAGTCCTCTGCCGCGACCGTTCCCACTCCCTCTACGGGAACCCTCTGGTTCGGCAGGAGGGTCAGCGTCCTTTTTAACGAACCGTCCGAATTTTTCACGTCCACGGTTATGTTCGACGCCCCGGCCGGCCCGTAGCTGGACTGGTAGAACCACACCCCCTTGTACTGGAGAGGGGAGTTGACCTCTATTCTCTGCTTCTTCACCTCCTGACCGCCGTCGATGACCGTCAGATCCGAAAAATATTCCTTCGGCTGCCCGTTCGGGTAGTACTCGATCCAGAACCTGTTGTTCCTGACGGAAAACCCGAGGTCCACATTTCCCTTCGATCCCCTGGTCTGGACGTTGCTGACCGACCTTCCCTGGACTATGTTCACGTATCCCTTGTACCCGAATATGTTTCCGATCATGGCCCCGATGAATATGATGATTATGCTCAGGTGGGTTATGTAGACGCCGAATCTCGAGTAAGC
>JBFFNJ010000095.1:0-7956 GCA_041563215.1 Candidatus Deferrimicrobia bacterium
CTCTGAAACTCGTGTGAACCACTTCCCCGACCTACAGGACAATCTCGGGGGAAAATCCCCTCCTCGTCGTATTCTCCGTGACGACCCGGGGCTCGAGAAACTGGAGCAGGTAGTCGAATCCCCCCGCCTTCGAGCCGACCCCCGACATCTTGAAGCCGCCGAAGGGCTGCCTTCCCACGAGGGCCCCTGTGATTCCCCGGTTGATGTAGAGATTTCCCACTTCGAACTCCTCCGCAACCTTTCTGATGTTTGCGGGGCTTCTCGAGAAGAGCCCCCCCGTGAGGGCATATTCCGAATCGTTTGCGATCGCTATGGCCTCTTCGATGGTTTTTGCCTTCATAACAGCCAGGACGGGGCCGAATATCTCCTCCCGGAGAACTGCTGAGCCCGCGGGAAGATCCGTAAATACGACGGGAGAAACGAAGTAACCCCTCTGGGGCACGGAAACGGTTGCCGCAACGACCCCCTCCGCCTCGCCCACCTCCCGGTAACGGAGTACCCTCTCTTTTGCCCTTTTGTCGATGACGGGACCCACGACGTTGGCGGGGTCATCGGGCGGCCCCGCGGTCATGCTCTTTACCGCCTCCGTTAAGCGGGCAAGGAATCTTTCGTAGCAGGAGGAAAGGACGACAACCCGGGAGCAGGCCGAACACTTCTGCCCCTGGTACCCGAAGGCAGACTGCATGACGCCGGCCACGGCTAAGTCGAGGTCCGCGTCCCCGTCGACGATTATCGCGTTCTTGCCGCCCATCTCGGCAATGACCTTCTTGACGCCCTCCTGCCCTGCCCCGGTCCTGCCCGCCTTCTCCACCATGCCGAGCCCCACCTCCTTGGAGCCGGTGAAAGCGATCAGGTTCACACGGGGGTGCTCGACGAGAAAATCGCCGACCTCGCTGCCACGGCCCGGGATGAAGTTCAATACACCGCCGGGGATCCCCGATTCGGCGAAGACGGAATAGACATGATATCCGCAGACGGGGGAAAGGCTGGAGGGCTTGTATAGGACGGCGTTTCCCGCAACCAGAGCGGCAGAGACCATCCCCACCGATATGGCGAAGGGGAAGTTCCAGGGGGCGACGACGAGGGCAACGCCCCGCGGGCGGTAAAAGTGCCTATTGTCCTCGCCTGGCAAATCCCCCATCTTTCTGGGTTTTGCAAGCCGTGCCATCTCCATGCCGTAATAGGTAAGGAAGTCTATCGCCTCGGCAACGTCGGCATCGGCCTCGGCCCAGCTCTTGCCCACCTCGAATACCTGCCACGCGACAAATTCGGCTCTTTTTTTCCGCATCACATTTGCCGCCTTGAAGAGATACTCTGCCCGCACCTCCGGGTCGGTCCGTGCCCAGTCTTTCCGGGAAGCCGCGGCAGTCGCGATCGCTTTTTCGGCCAGTCCCCTATCCACCGAGCTTACCGTCCCGACCACCTGTTCGGGATCAGCAGGATTCACCGATACGATCTCTGCATCGCCGGGCTCATCCCTGCCTCCAACCACCGCGGGATACCTTCTCCCGAGGGCCGCGCGCACTCGTGTGAGCGCATGCTTGATGACTTCTCTGTTCTCTCTCAGGGTGAAATCCAGAAGAGGCTCGTTTACAAAGGGCCCCGGGGAAACGGGCCCCTCATCTTCCCCCGCCTCGACGTGTTGCTCCGGTTCCGCAAGCAGCAGATCGGAAGGAGTATTCTCGGCAAACCGCTTCCTCAAAAATCCCTCGTTCGACGTGTTCTCCAGGAGGCGCCGCACCAGATAGGCCATGCCCGGTATGAACTCTCCCACGGGAACGTACTCGCGGACGGCATACCCCAGCTTCCCCAGCGCCCGCTTAACGGGCTCGGCCATACCGTAGAGCATCTGAAATTCGTATCGGTCCCGGCTAACACCCATCGTATCTGCGAGCACGATCGTCTTTGCGATAGACCGAACATTGTGCGTACCGGCGGCCAGGACCACGTGCTCGTTATCTTTCAGGATCATCTCCACGCACCGCTCGAAATGCGCGTCGGTGTGCGCCTTCTTCGAGAAAACGGGGAGCGGCCAGCTCTTCTGTCTGGCAACGATGTTCTCGTACTCCCAGTATGCCCCCTTTACCAGCCGGATCGATATCCGGTGGTCCCCCCGCTTCGCCCACGCGATCAGCCCTCTGAGATCCTCCTCCGTCCCCCTGAGGTATGCCTGGACGGCAACGCCGAAGTTCTCCCATCCCCGGAACTCATCCTCCTCGAGAATCCCGGTGAAGACGTCCAGGGTGATATTTTTCAGGCTCCGCATCTCCATGTCGAGGTTTACGAACCCGCCGGCATCTCTCGCCCTCCGAAGGAGGGGACGAAGCCTCTCCTTCACCATCTCGACGCTGTCTTTCTGATTTACGGCGCTCATCCGAGAGTAGAGGGAGCTGATCTTGACCGATACCTTGAGAAGGGGAAGATGGGAAGACACCGTACCCGTCTCCCTTTCCCATGCCGCGATCTCCTCCTTCAGCACATCGACGAGATTGAGGTATTTCTGCCCGTACGATTCGGCCTCCCTCTCGGAGAGGGCCTCCTCACCCAGGATATCTACCGTAAAGGTCCTGCCGGCACGCAGGATGTCTCTCAAGGCATCCTTTCCATCCTCGATGTCCCTTCCCGCGATGAAGCTCTTCGCGAAACCCTCCATGTTCTTCCGGATAACGGACGCCGCCAGGGGTGAGGTAAAAGGTGCCGTAACCCCCTTCAGGGCCGCCTTGAAAAAATCGGGGAATTCGAAATCTTCCGAGAGAAAGTATTCCCTCAGGTGTGTTGCTATTGTCTCATCGGTCAATAGGGTCGGAAAGACGTCGATAAAGCGGAAAAGCTGTACCTTGAATTCGGGATTTTTCATCACCAGGTCCATGGCCTGTCCAACCCACCACTTCCTGTCGAATATCGAGGGGGTCTCAGCCTCGATGAGACCGAAAATCTCCCTGCCCTTTTGAACGACCCGGTCCTGGTCTTTCCGCGAGTCCATGGGACACCTCCCTTGAAAAAGAAGTTAAAAAAATCGAGGAGGAAAGAATTTTCGATGGATATCATCCACTTACAGTGTACACCGTATACCACCGGTACCATAAACGCTTCTTGGTGAAAATCATCTTGGATCGGCCTTTAAAAGTTTGAAATCACGAGTGTTTTCCCCTCAATCGATCTGTTTTCGCCTGAATCCTATTTTGGGGAATTTCATCAAACTATCAAAAGGACCAGGGGGTAGAAAATGGCACAACTAGGACGGGTAACTCCCGAAGAGGCACGACAGAGAGTAAGCTCAGGCGAAGCCCTTCTCGTATGCGCTTACCACGAGGATACGAAATTTCAGCGTGTCCCGCTCGAAGGGGCAATTCCCTTCAGCGAGTTTTCATCGAAGGTTTCCTCGCTCCCGAAAGACAAGGAACTCATCTTCTATTGCGCCTGACACAACGAAGGAAGCGCTGCCGGTCAGGCAATCAAATATACAAATCAGGGATTTACCAGCGCAAAGGTGCTCAAGGGTGGCGTGGACGCCTGGAAAAACGCCGGCTACCCGATGGCAAAATAGACCATTCGTCCACGGTTTTCGCCGGAAAATGTGCCAGAACCACATGCTGAGCGGAAAAATCCTGATCCTGGATAAGCCTACACCCGCAGAACCTGTTTCACCAGCGACTCGATTATATCACCCGTGCCCCTCTTCTCGCTGAACGGGTCCGTTTTAAGCCGGTGAGGGAGGGCAAGTCTGAACCCGTCTGCTAGGTCCTCCGCGTCGATCGATCTCTTCCCCCGATAGGCGCTCGAGGCCCTTGCGACCTTCATGAGTATGATGTCACCCCGCATCCCGTAAAGGCCAAGCTCGGATGTCGCCTCGCACACGCTCTCTATGTCATCGTCGGATATCTCGATTTCATTGACCAGTGAGCGGGCAGCTTCTATCTTCTCCCGCAGCTCTTCGTCCTCCCGCACGAGCTCCACAACGCCATCTCCCTTCTCCCACCTGAGAACACGGTTGACCACTTCCTTTCTCATATCGGGGGAAGTGAAACCGCTGACCTCGACGGAGAGCCCGAAACGGTCCAGAAACTGGGGACGGAGCTCACCCTCTTCGGGGTTCATGCTCCCTACCAGGATAAATCTCGAAGGGTGATCGAAGCTCACGCCCTCCCGGCGCACCCGGTTCCAGCCGCTGACACACACATCGAGCAGGATATCCACGATGTGGTCGTCCAGGAGGTTTACCTCGTCTATGTAGAGGATGTTGCCGTTGGCCGAGCCCAGCACGCCCATCTCGAATCGCTTCACGCCCTCTCGCAGGGCGCCCTCGATGTCGATGCTACCGACGACGCGGTCCTCGCTCGCGTTGAGGGGAAGCTCGATTACCTCGACCCGCCTGCGCTCATAGGTTTTTTCTCCGTCTGTCCCTTCACATTCAGGACACAAATCGCCCCCTTTGAAACAGCCGAATCTGCATCCCACAGCCACGTCCTTCTCCGGAAGAACCCGGGTGAAGGACCGAACAGCCGTCGTCTTCCCCGTCCCCTTCTCGCCGCGGATCAGTACGCCCCCGATCCCCGGGTCGATGGCGCTGAAGATGAGCGCCTTCTTCAGAAGATCGTGGCCCACGATCAGGGAAAATGGAGGAACCTTAATGGAATCATGAGGTTTGGTCATATGAGCTCCATATAGTCTGTAAAATATTTACACAACTGCAATTCGGAACGCGGAATGCGGAGTGCGGAATAATAAAACAAAATTGAATTTGGTTTTTATTTTTTCATTCCGATTTCCGATTTCCGAATTCCGCATTGCAAAGGCAATCTATTATTTTTATCTCTTAAATTTGGCCATGTTTCGGCCCAGCCACTCCTCCCCTCCGGCCGGGCAGTACACCCGCCACCTGGCCCGGAAATAATCGTCTCCCATCCACTCCAAAAGATCCGAGCGGACCTCTCCCACCACCTTGTAACTCGGGTCGAACTCAAAGACCGCTATGGTCCGGTCATCCAGGTCGATAAACCGCACGAAGTAGCGCTCATCGGCAAGGCTCCCGCAGTCGACGGGGCCGATCTCTTCCCGGAGCAGATCCAGCTTCCTCATCACCCTCCTGATGGACATCGGTTTGCCCCCGATAAATATTACCCGGCCCCCCGACGCGAAATCACCGTACTTTTCGAGAATTTTTTTCATAGACATGGAAATCTCCTCACACGATCTTGTGTCCACCCTTCAGCAGATCTACCTGCGTCTCCCGGATCAGCTCGCCAAGAGACAGATACTCTCCCCCGAGGGCCTCGGCGAGCATCTTGGATTGGCCGCTGTAGAAGATATCGGAGGAACCCCTTTTCACCTCCCAGCCCTCCAGAGCCCTCCTCACGGCATCCATGGCTAGGTTCATTCTGGCAACATCGACGACGCAGGAAGTAACACCCATCTCCTTGATCTTCCGGGAAAGCTGCACAGATTCCACGAAGGGATCGTTTCCGAAAGCTGATATGTTGGCATTTCCGTCGGTGATCAGGATCATGTAGGGTGGGTTTTCCTTCGACTTTCTCTTCTCCTTCTCCATCATTTTCATTGCAGCGTAGAGCCCGATAGAGAGGGGGGTGGTTCCACCCGACCTTATGTTTTCCATCATCCTCATCGCCTTCTGGATCGATCCTGTCGGCTCGAGAATGACCTCGGCAAAATGATCCCTGAACGAGATTATCGCTACTTTATCGCGCCTTATGTAGGCCTCTTTGAGCACCGACAGAACCGTGCTCTTGAGGAAACCAATCTTTTGCTGCGTCTCAATGGATGAGCTGGCATCGAGGAGAAAGAGTATGAGGTTTCCCGTTTTGTTCTCATACTGCTTGTACATCAGGTCCTGGGGCCTTACGGAAAACTTTCCGCCCCCCCTTCCGTCATAAGAGGCTGCCGCCCTGATCGTTGCATCGATGGCAACCTTTCCGCCCTTCCTTTCCGTGGAGCTCACGTAACGCCCGGGAGGGCTGTCCGTCCTGGTAACGCTTCGCTTACCCGTCCTCCGCCTGAATATCCTGTCTTTCGCCGATTTGAAGAACCTGGGGTTGAACTCCTCTTCGGGGTCAAATTCCCGGGAGTCCACGTACCCCTGGCAGAGATCACAGTTGGGATTATCGCAGCTCCTGACTTTGTATTTGTCCCTCGAGGAACCATCCCGGCCCCCCGTTGCTCTGCCTTCCTTTTTGGGTTTCTTTTCTATGGGCTCTCTCTTCTCGCTCACCTTGCCCACCTCATCCTTATAGAAGAGGATCAATGTATGCCCTGAAGCTCCCGACCTGAGGTAATTCGTGATGGCATGCGGTTCCGAATCCCCCCCTCCACCATCCTCTTCGAAGATGCTTCTGAGCTTCTCGATCGTATCCTTCTTCACCGTCTCCATCTTCAGCCGGTGAGGAAGCGCGAGACGGAAGCCGTCGGCGAGCCCCTCGGAATCTATCTCGTCCTTTCCGCGATAGGCGCTCGAGGCCCTGGCGACCTTCATGAGTATGATGTCTCCCCGCAGGCCATAGAGGTGAAGGCCCGATGTGATATCGCACACCCGCTCGATGTCACTGTCATCCACCCAGACATCGGGGAGAAGCCTCCGGGCAGCCTCGATCTTCCCCCGGAGCTCTTCGTCCTCGCGCAAAAGCTTCACCCTGCCGTCACCCTTGTCCCATCGAAGCACGCGGTCAACTACCTCACGGCGCATATCGGGGGAGGAAAAACCGCCCACCTCAACCGAGAGCCCGAACCGGTCGAGGAACTGGGGCCTGATCTCCCCCTCCTCGGGGTTCATGCTTCCCACCAGGATGAAGCGGGAGGGGTGGTCGAAGCTCACTCCCTCGCGGCGGACACGGTTCACGCCGCTCACGGAAACATCGAGCAGGATATCCACGATGTTGTCGTCCAGCAGGTTCACCTCGTCGATGTATAAAACGTTGCCGTTCGCAGCCCCCAGTACACCCATATCGAATCGCTTCACACCATCGCGGATAACGCTTTCGATGTCGATACTTCCCAGAACACGGTCCTCGCTCGCGTTCAGGGGAAGCTCGACCACATCCACGCGCCTGCGCTCGTAGGAGCGCCCGTTTCCGCCCGCACATTCCCGGCAGTGATCGCCACCCTGAAAACAGCCGAACCGGCATCCAACGGCCACCACATTCTCGGGAAGTACCTGGGCAAGGGACCGGACTGCCGTCGTCTTCCCCGTTCCCTTCTCCCCGCGGATGAGCACTCCCCCGATCCCCGGGTCGATGGCATTGAAAATGAGCGCTTTTTTGAGCAGCTCGTGCCCCACGATCATCGAGAAGGGGGGAATGTCACTCTGTGAGCGATAGCTGAACATATAAAACCCATGAATTAATTACGTTCTTGCAATTATATACCATAAAACCTCTTTCACAAATCTTTGCCTCGCTCTCCATCGGTTCAAGAAATAGCTGATTTCCGCGAGTTCCCGGATGTCCGTGTCGACTCACCGGTTGTGATACAGCCGCTTTTATCGAACACTCTAAATATGATTGAATATTTGCGCCAGAAGATCCCTTACATTCTCAAAAATTTACCTTTATCGGTCCGGTCACCGGTTGTGGATGAGTAAAAATTTTACATTTTTTTTACACCACCTTTGCAGGCATTTGATCTGGCCGGGCTACCATGAAACAAAAAACCGAGAGGTATGGGACATGCTGAAAAAGATCTTCCTTGTTTTACTGACCTTGCCTATCCTTTTCGCCCCTGCAGAAGCTGCCGAAACGGTAAACGGTGCGGGCGCCACTTTCCCCTTTCCCGTCTACTCGGCATGGGCATTCGGCTATCAGAAGGAAACGAAAATACGGCTCAACTACCAGTCGATCGGTTCAGGTGGAGGAGTCAGGCAGATATCTGAAAGAACGGTAGAATTCGGAGCGTCCGATGCCCCGATCAACGTAAAGGAACTCGAGGAAAAAAACCTCCTCCAGTTTC
>JBFFNJ010000096.1:0-7951 GCA_041563215.1 Candidatus Deferrimicrobia bacterium
CCAAGAGTACGGGCTTCCCCTGAGGAAGAGCCTGGGAGGGTATTGGAAACTCCGGGTGGGAGATTACCGCATCGTTTTCAAAGTCCAAGGGGAGGTCGTATATGTCCTCGGGATACGCCACCGGAAAAAGATCTACGAGGAGGTACCGGGTCGGATAAGATAAAAAAACCGGTGGTTTGCGGCGGCGCTGGTGGGGGTCTTGGCGATTTTCACGGACATGCGCAAGGGGGACGGAGCTGCCCCCCGGCGATCGCCTTGAGGCGAAGACTCCCTGACTGTTTCTGGATATCTGACCGCCGAGATCTCCATCGGAAGTTCGACCATCCCCGGGAATTCTCTCCGGATGCGAAATGAGAGGCAAAATGGTCCTTGTGATCAGATTCCAACCCATACCTCGGTTGATTCGCAAAATATTGCGACACACATAAAATGTTGCGAATTACCTGTTTCCGTATATATTATATTACCAATCAATTACTATTCATCTGGTTTTGAAAGGCCGCCGGATGCTGCGGCGCGCCGCCTCCCGGGGTAGATCCGGGCGGGCGGATCGGAACGGCTCCCGGAACAAGTCGGGCGGAAAAGGTTTACGCGTCCTCCCGGCCGATAGGTGAAAAACGGAGTTTCTGATGAAAACAGGCGATCAAAAAGAGTTGCAATTCATTGAGACCACCGAGGATAAACGGTATGCGAAGGAGCTCGAACAGGCGTATGCCGAGATAAAGCGATTGAAAAGTGAGATACACAAGATAGAAACGCACAATCGCGCAATACTGGAGAACGCGCCCGATGCCTTCTTTCTCCTCGATGCACGGAGCGGACGGTTTATTGATTGCAACAAAAAAGCCATAGAGATGCTTGGCTGGCCCCGCGAGAAGATCCTGACGTTCACGCCGGTGGACATAAGCACGCCCATCTCACGGGACGGCCGCCCGGCCGCGGACGGCGTCCGCGAAACCCTTGATTCATTGACGAGTGGCGACCCGATGGTCTTCGAATGGGACCATGTCCACGCCGATGGGCGAGTGATAATTTCCGAGGTCCGTGTTCAGCTGTTGCCGTCAATCAAGCCACCGACGCTTTGCGGCATCATTTCCGACATCACCGCGCGCAAGAAAAACGAAGAAGAACTGAAGAAAGCGTTCGCGAAAATAGAGGATTTATCAGAACGGTTGAAGCAGGAAAACATCCTTCTGCGCAAGGAACTGGAGAAACTTCACGCCCACGAGGAGATCGTCGGAGAAAGCCAGGCGATTCTTGCCGTACTGAAACAGGCGGAACAGGTGGCCGGCCAGGATACGTCTGTACTCATTCAGGGAGAAACCGGTACCGGGAAGGAACTTATCGCTCGCTCCATTCATCGCATGAGCTCCCGCATGACGAAACCCCTGATCACGGTTCACTGCGGCGCCCTGCCGCCAACGCTCATCGAAGGAGAACTATTTGGCCGTGAAAAGGGAGCCTATACAGGAGCGCTGACGCAACAAGCGGGAAGGTTCGAGATTGCCGACCAGGCAACGATTTTTCTGGATGAGATCGGTGATCTGCCCCTGGATATGCAGGCCAAACTGCTGCGGGTGATCCAGGAAGGGCAATTCGAGCGTCTCGGAAGCACAAAAACGATCACTGTCGACGTGCGGGTGATTGCCGCTACCAATCATGACCTGGAACAGGCGAAACGCGAGGGGAGATTCCGAAGGGATCTTTATTATCGATTGAGTGTTTTTCCCATTACCGTGCCTTCCTTGCGGGAGAGAAAAGAGGATATTCCTCTATTGGTGTGGACCTTTGTCCGGGAATATGAAAAAAAGATGGGGAAACGGGTTGAAAAGATCACTCAAAAATCAATGGATATGCTGGTGGATCACTCATGGCCCGGAAATGTGCGGGAACTGAGAAGTGTGATCGAACGAGCGATGGTCCTGCACACCGGCAATTCCTTGCATATGGATCCGATATTGGGAAAACTCGAAACAACCGGTCAGCCCGTGTCTCTTGAAGAGGTCGCGAGGGATCACATTCTGCATGTTTTGAACGATGCGGGTTGGAAAATCAGCGGCAAGGGAGGCGCCGCGGAAAAATTGGGGCTCAAGGAGTCCACCTTGCGCGCGAAAATGGGAAGACTGGGGATCAGAAGGCCGGGATGATTCGCAATATTTTATAGGCTTCGCAAGGTATTGCGAGATCATCGAGATTCCGTTCGAGGTTCCCAACCATCGGGTTAGACAAAAAATTTTATCTTATCGGCGGCTTGGAGTGTTCTCCCGGCCGCTTTTTTATTGTGGCATGCATTTTGTAAAACCATACCTTACCGTAAACGCTTTGATGGGTACACGCATCGCTGCCATGCATGGAAGGGGAGAAAGGAGGGATTATAGGCGTGTTTTTCGTCATAGTGCATCTGAAAGTTTCTCCGAAGGACAAAGGGAATATCCAGAAGATGATGAACGCCATGGTCGGTGCAACACGCGCTCATGTCAATTGTCTTCATTCCGACTTCTTCACCAGCACCATGAATGATGGTGAGATGACATTGATGCAAACATGGAAATCGGAAGCGGACCTGGAGAATCACATCCGTTCTCAAGAATTCCGGAACGTCTTGATTGCCATGGAACATTCCATTGCGCCACCGGAAGTTCGCATCTGCAGAGCGGAAACCATGGGAGGGGTGGAGTATATAAAAAGGTTGCGATTGATGGGAAAAAACGAGCGAGGGAAAGTACTTGTTCAAGAATCGGAAAATCGGTGATACGGGATCATCAACGTAAAGATAAGGGTGGCTCGTTGATAGGGCAAACAAACGAAAACTAATATGTAGAGGACGAATAACATATTGAGGAGGAGAAAATGGGACGATTAAAGGAAAAGAACCGATTTTCATGGTTAGGTTTCTTCCTCGCCGTCATATTGGTGGTGGCCTTGATTCCCGTTGCCGGTCAGGCTGCAGAAGACAAGAGCGCCGAGGAGGGGGACGCGACGGGCACCGATCCCCGGGATTTCAGCCCCAAGTTCATGCCCTATTTCTACTATACGAAGCTGGAAAACGATCTCGAAGTAACACAGTTTAACTTGTTCGGGATGTATGCGTTTACCCCTCGCTTTGCGCTTACCTACGATCTGCCCATTATCAAGGAACTCGATTACAGTGACGTGGACGCATTCCAGCAGTTCCAGCAAGGGGGGCCTGGCGGCACCATTCCTCCAATCGGCGGTCAGCCCGGTCTTGGAGGCGGTCTGCCGTTTGACGACATCGAAGATGATGGCGACGTAATCGGCGCGGGCGACTTGAACCTGCGGTTCTTTGTCGCCCCCCAGTCGTGGAGATGGAGCTATATGGGCGGTAAGAAGAGCGCGTCGATCTTTCCCGTCCTCGAGACGACGCTCCCCACGGCAACCAATGACGTGATCGGCGGCGAGGCCTGGATCCTTTCCCCTGGATTAACCTTGGTATTCGATATGCCAATCGAAAGCCCGCCGTTCGGACTTGGCTTCTTCGCGATGATGAACTTCTACGATTTCGATGCGGTCAAGGACGAAAAGCGCATTCACACCTCCCGGTTCCGGGGTCGCTGGTTCTGGATGCAGCCGCTCTCCAAACCGGCTTCCATGATCAATCCGGATGACACGAGCTACCATATTTTCGACCTTACCGGCTTCTATTTGTTGACAGAGTTCCAACCGATCTACGATTTCAATGCGTCCGACTTCGATCTCTGGATCGGACCGGAACTCGGCAAGATTCTCAAGGAAGGGCAGATTTTTTATGTGAAGCCCGGCTGGGGCATCGACAACGAAGGGGGGAGTGGCGACCGGGAATTCTCGTTGGAGATCGGTTTCCGCTATTTCATGTAAAAAAAGGGAAACGTGGATTTCAAGAAGAGGTATGGGTTGGACAAGAACGAATCGGTTCTTTTCCTGGAGTAGAGAAGGCTTATGCTTTCCGCGAAACCGGCATGCAGAGCAACGTATAAGGAGGATGGAAAATTATGATCTCCCGAGCCCTTTTCTGTATTTCCTTTCTCTGTGCAGTTCTGTTGCTCTGCCCGGCACTGCATGCCGGTCAGAAAGAAGCGGCGGCCATCGATCCCCAGGCCGACAAGGTTCTGCGGCAAATGAGCGAGTATTTAAATTCCCTGCAACAGTTCACGATCCACGTGGAGAACACTACCGATGTGCTTCTCAAATCCGGCCATAAAATGCAGGTCGGGAGTGCCGTCGATGTATCCGTGCGTCGGCCGGACCGGATGCGAGCCGATATTGCAGGCGATCTTCGCAGTCAACAACTCTTTTATGATGGGAAATCCATAACGCTTTACGGCAGAAAAGTGAACTACTACGCAACAATGGAGGTTCCCTCCACCATGGAGGAGGCCCTGGACCATGCCCGGGAATCCTTCGGACTCTTCGCCCCGGCAGCCGATTTGGTGTCCAAGAACTCCTATGACATTCTGACGGAAGACGTTACCTCCGGGGACTATATCGGCCTGCATAAGGTGCACGGGGTCGAATGCCATCATCTGCTGTTTACGCAAGACGAAGTGGATTGGCAGATATGGATCGAAAACAGCAAGACCCCGCTGCCCAGAAAATTGATCATCACGGAAAAGTGGATGGCCGGCGGTCCCCAATTCACGGCACTGTTCCCCGTTTGGAACCTTTCCCCCAAGTTACCGGACAATTTGTTTGTTTTTGTCCCGCCGGACATGGCAAGAAAAATCGAGTTTCTTCCGGCAGAGTAAAACGCCGCGAACGGAAAGTAGGGAAGGAGTCCAATCATGAAGCATATGATTTCAAAGGCGAATCCAAAAACGCTCATTCGGAATATGCTCTTGTTCTTATTATTTCTCGGGCTTGGTTGGATTCCTCCGATGGGAACCGTCCTTGTCAGTGATGCAGAGGCGGTTGTCGGGCGTCCCGGCACCCCGCGCAGTGGTGCAGGTGTTGCGCGTCGGACCACTCGCAGGCGCCACCGGCGGCGCCACATCGCTGTCGGCACCCGCGTCACCGTCCTCCCCGCCGGATGCACAACGGTGATAAAACGTGGAGTGACATACCATTATTGCGGCGATGTCTATTACCGTCCTTATTACGAGGGCAATACCGTGGTGTATGTTGTCGAGGAGCCATAGATTTTTTTTTCTTTGGAAAAGTTTTTTTATAGGGAGGAAAGAATCATGAAGCGGAAAACGAAATGGATGGAAATGGTTGGTCTTGCGGTGTTCGCTGTGACAGCAATCCTTATGTGGGGACAGTACACGGGGCAGACATGGAAAGACCTGGAACTCGGGAGAGAGGCCGAGGCGGCGGGCGGCGTCGTCAAGGACCCGACGGGCACCGCACCGGACCGTTACGTCTACTACCCCGGATCGGAACCGATTGCGAAGGACGAGATCCGCCTGATCGCCTGCGGCACGGGAATGCCGTCGGCGCGCCACGGGCAGGCAGCTACCTGCTTTCTCGCCGAACTCGGCAACGGTGACAAATTCCTCTTCGACATCGGCACCGGTTCCATGGCCAACGTGGCGGCGCTGATGATCCCCTATGACATGCTGGATAAAGTTTTCCTCACCCACTTGCACACCGACCACATGGGCGACATCGATGCGCTCTGGGCCGGCGGCTGGACAGCAGGTCGATCCAGATCATTGAGGGTCTGGGGGCCGAGCGGGACAAGGCCCGACATGGGAACGAAATATTCGATGGAAAACTTCATGAAGTTTGCCAACTGGGATTTCATGACCCGCGCGGCAAATATCAGTCCGGTACCCGGAACGATCACCGTCAAAGAGTTCGACTACAAAGGCATCAATCAGATCATCTACCAGGAAAACGGCGTCACCATCCGATCAATCCCCGCCGTCCATGCCGGCGACGGTCCGGTGAGTTATATTCTGGAGTACAGTGACATGAAGGTCGTCATCGGTGGCGACACCTTCCCCAACAAGTGGTTCATCGAGCATGCAAAGGGTGCGGACCTCGCCATCCACGAAGCCTTCCTCGGTCCCGAATTGTTCGTCAGGCTCTACAACCAGCCGCCGGGACTCGCCTGGCGGGCCTGCTGCGCCTTCCACACCTCGGGACAGGCCTTCGGCAAGGTTATGAGCACGATCAAGCCGCGCCATGCCGTGGCCTATCATTTTTTCAACGAGGAGGCTACCCGTTACGATCTTTATGACAATATTCGCGAGACCTACGATGGCCCCTTGTCCATGGCAACGGACCTGATGGTGTGGAACATCACGAAGAAGAAGATAACGGAGCGCATGGCGGTGGCACCAGCAGAAGCCTGGTCGGTCCCGGGCGAGGGGATGCAGCCGCCACCGGAGAAGGGACGTCCCTCCGAGTACACCCCATTCATTCTTCAGGGGCGCTGGGACGAGGGTGTCCAACCGGTACAGAAGAAAATGCTCGACAAGCACATGGAGAAGTACAACCTGCAGGACCAGGATTGGCGGAAACAATTCATGAGAAAGAAGAAATAGGGACAAATAGTTCTGTGAGATGTATTGGGCAGTAAAAAGCCAAACCAATGGTTTTGGTCGGGAGAAGTAAAAAGATAGAAACAAAGCAGTGCTGGAGTGCCGGGGAAAATGTGCTGCCCGGGACTCCAGCACTTTAATACTCTAAAAAAGCCGACGAACACCGGGCACGCATCGCGGCCAAGCAGATAAGCTCTGCCGTTATTTTATTCGGGTCATCCATCTTCTGATATTGGAATATAGACCAGGCAGATTCCGGCATATTTCTCCTGTATGCTTAAGACAATCAAGAAACGGAACGATATCGTTCGAAGGAGGCAGTTCATGAAGAAGGGACGGGCAATCGTCGCATTGGGATTGGCATTGACCCTCTTCTTTGCCGGGGCGGCAGAGGCAGGTCCGGTCATCGACCGCATCCAGAAGAAAGGGGAACTGGTGGTGGGGACATCGGGGAATCAGCCACCTTTGAACGCCACAACGAAAGACGGGAAGATCATCGGCCTCGAGGTCGACATCTCGACGCTCATGGCCTCCTCCATGGGGGTGAAGGTAAGGATGGTGGGCATGTCCTTCGCGGACCTTCTGCCGGCGCTTAAAAAGGGAAAACTCGACCTGATCCTTTCCGGCATGACCATGACGCCGAAACGGAATCTGGACGTGGCATTCGTCGGCCCCTACTACGTCACCGGGAAGGCTTTCCTTACAAAGAGCGAGACGATCGCCTCCCTGGAAAACGCCGACGGCATCGATAAGCCGGAGTATACCGTGGCCGCCCTGAAAGGCTCCACCAGCCAGAAGTATGTCGAGAAGGTCCTGCCACACGCCAAGCTCGTACCCACGAAAGATTACGACGAGGCTCTCGACCTGGTCATCCGGGACAAGGCGCACGTCATGGTTGCCGACTACCACTTTTGCGCGGTCTCCGCCTTCCGCTACAAGGACAAGGGGCTGACCACGGTGAAGGCGCCCTTTACCTTCGAGCCCATCGGTGTCGCGATGCAGGCAGGGGACCCGCTTCTGGTCAACTGGCTGGAGAACTTTTTCGTCACTCTCAACGGTTCCGGCGAACTGAAGAAGATGGCCGAGCGCTGGTTCAACGACGCTTCCTGGATGAAGGAACTGCCCTGACATGGTTTTCTCCCGATAGAGGGAATGGTCGATCCGCATGGCGCTGCGTCGGAAAATATTGCTCCTGGTTTTGTTCCTTGCTCTCACTGTTCCTGCCCCGGCGCGGGCCGACTGGATCAACCTCACCGGCGCGGAGAACGCTCCGAACATCGCCGAGATTTACATCGACGACGACCACATTCGGCTCGTCCTGGAAGTGTACGTAGGGGACCTCGAGACGTTCATCGACCTCGTTCCCGACGACATGCTCAAGGAAGGGGGCGCAGGCCGTTCCCCCCTTGCGGGCCGCATGCGGAGGTTCTCCGGGGAAACGTTTCGGTTCGTAACCGGTGACGGCCGGA